>DAHWGZ010000217.1 GCA_027335965.1 Acidiferrobacter sp. | reverse complement strand
CCATGGATGCGGGCATCACGGAAGGTGCGCAGAAAGACCGCCAGACCAAGCCCCAGATAGACGACATTGATCGCCGCCGCCTTCCACAGCGCGCCGTACAAGACCACGTGATGGAACATGAGCGCACGCATGGCCATGAACACATAGGCCGCGGGCAGGCCGTGGGCCACGACCTGCAGCGCCTGCGGGAGGACCGAGATCGGGTAATAGATGCCGCTCAACGGCGCGATCGCGAAGATCGCCGCCCACGCCAGATTCTCCGCCCCCAATCCGTAGCGCAGCACGAGCCCGGCTACGACCAGCCCGATCGACCAGCCCATGACGATCAGATTCATGAAGAGCGCGGCGAGCACGACGCCCATCTCCCAGATCGGGAAATGGTAGAACCAGTAGGCAAACAGTGCCGCCATGCCGCTCCCCACGAGCGTGCGCAGCAGACTTATGGTAAAGAGTGCGCCGGCGAGCTCGTAGGCCCGCAGGGGGCTCGCGAACAGATGCCCCAAATTGCGCGAATAGAGTTCCTCGAAAAACACCACCGACACCCCAAGCTGGCCGCGGAACATGACGTCCCACAGCAAGGCCGCGGCCAGGAGCACACCCGAGGCCTGCGCCAGATAGCTGCTGTGGTGGACGAGGTACTCGCTCAGAAAACCCCACAGCACGATCTGCATGGTCGGCCAGTAGGCGAGTTCGATGATACGCGGCCACGACCCCTTCAAGAGATAGACATAGCGCTCGATCATGGCACCGATCCGCCGGAGACTGCCCATCATCCTCTCGCTCATAGCTGTGACCGCCCGCGCGCCATGTCCAGGAACACCTCCTCCAGGCTCTCGCGCCCGTACTTCCCGATGAGCTCGGCCGGTGCCCCGCGATCAAAGATCCGCCCGTGGCGCAGCATGATCACCTCGTGGCACAAACGCTCGACCTCGAGCATGTTGTGCGAAGCCAGGACCACCCCGGCGCCACTCGCTTCCTGGTAATCGCGCAGATAGGTCCGCAGGCGATCGGCGGTGTCCGGATCGAGGGATGCGGTGGGCTCATCCAGCAGCAGCAGCCGGGGACGGTTGATGAGCGCCTTGGCGAGCGAGGCGCGCGTCTTCTGGCCGGCGGACAGCCGCCCGTAGGGGCGATCCAGGAGCTCACTAAGGTCCAGGTCGCGGGCGAGCTCCTGAATGCGCGCCTGGGAGTCGCGCACCCCATAGAGCCCGGCATAGACGCGCAGGTTCTGATAGACCGTAAGCCTATGCGGCAGATCGACGTAGGGCGAGGAGAAGTTGATCCACGGCAGCACCCGGTAGCGATGACGCAGAAGGTCCTCGCCCAACACCCGGATCGACCCGGTGGTCGGTAGCAACAGGCCCATGAGCATCGCAAGCGTCGTGGTCTTGCCGGCGCCGTTGCCTCCTAAGAGGCCCAACACCCGACCGCTTGCAAGATCAAAGCTCACAGACGCGACGGCGGTGACCGTCCCGTAGCGCTTGCTGAGATCGCTCACCGAGATGGCGGACTCGGTCAATGGTTCGGATCCAGGGCCTGGGACAGCGCCAGCAGGCGCTGGCCGGCGGCGGTATCGGCGCGCGCGGCGGCCACCACCGCCTCGTGATAGCCTGCCAGAAACGCCGGCAGGGCCTGCGCCACGAGCGGCTTACGTTGTCGCGAGACAGCGGCGAGATCCCAATGCGCGGCAAGCCCGCGGTGGGGCGCGGCACTGCATACGCGTGCCCCCCAGACCGGGTCATGGGGGCCTTCCGCGTGGGCGCGGACCGCCAGACAAAAGGCCTCGCGCCCGGCGCCGATCCCGACGAACGGCCCGCGGTACTCGACCCCTAGGGCCGGCGCGAGCTGCGACAGGATATGGCTTAAGCGCGCCAGGGCGTCGTCCAGGGCCCGGTCCGGCCGCCGCTTGGGATCCCGGGCCTGGTCGCGCAACACGATGAGAAAAGATTCCACGGTACCCCCCGATGCAGCGCGCCATTATAGTCTTTTGGCGGCCGATTGGGGATCGGGACGGCTTTATTCGCTATACTGCCGCCAATGGCACGCCACAACCCCTTACGACTCGACCCGGACCGGGATTCCCTGATCGCCCTCGGCCAGCGGGTGCTTGCGCTCGAGGCCGAGACCCTGTCGTCTTTGGCCTGCGATCTCGAGGCGTCCTTCGCCGAGGCCTGCCGGCTGCTGTTCGCCTGCAAGGGGCGCGTGGTCGTGGTCGGCATGGGCAAATCAGGGCATATCGGCGGCAAGATCGCCGCGACCCTCGCGAGCACCGGTACGCCGGCGTTCTTCGTGCATCCCGGCGAGGCGAGCCATGGCGATCTCGGCATGATCACCCCCGAGGATGTGGTGCTGGCGATCTCGCATTCCGGGGAGACCGCCGAGATCCTGACGATATTACCGATCATAAAGCGCATGGGCGTCCGGCTTCTGGCGTTGACCGGCGCCCCGGGATCGAGCCTTGCCCTTCAGGCCGATGTCCACCTGCCGGTACCGGTCGCCAAGGAGGCCTGCCCGCTGGATCTCGCGCCGACTGCCAGCACCACCGCGGCCTTGGCCATGGGGGATGCGCTTGCCATCGCCCTCT
>DAHWGZ010000216.1 GCA_027335965.1 Acidiferrobacter sp. | reverse complement strand
ATATCAGTGGTCTCGTTGCCCCTGGCGGGGGGCCGGACCCACAGGGATACAGCCGCAAGGGAATTTGGCGGGAGGGGGCGCGATTCGTGATGTCTGCGGGGATCGCGGGGTCTATGATGGAGCGGCAAATGGCGTGCAGAGGGCGGAGAGTCCATGAAAACCATATCGATGGTGCGCATCTATATCACGGAAGGCGACAAGCGGGAGGGGCATAATTTGATGCAGGAGATCTTCTCGCACCTGCATGACGAGCACCGCGTGCACGGGGTGACGGTATTTCGCGGGATCGCGGGTTTCGGGGCAAAGGGCACCGTGCATTCCGCGGACCTCCTGCGCATGACCGTGCACCTCCCGCTTGTGCTGGAGTTTTTTGATGAGCCGGAGGTCGTCGACAAGGTCATGCCGTTTTTGCGGAAGCTGGTCCCCCCGGGACATATCGTGCGCTGGCAGGCGACGTGTGACTGCGCGGAATAGGGGTTGAGAGGCCGCGAAGACCCCGCGGCGGCGAGGAGGCCAGTACCATTGACGCGGGCGCTACCGCCCGGCGCGCCCAATCATGCAACGTTTGAGCGACACGGCCCGCCTTCGGGGCGATCGATCGTGGGTGGGGTGGGGCGCGGCTCACATTGCCCACCGCACGGTGGGTGTGGCCTACAAGGCCAGCCGGCCGCAAGGGACGCGCTACACGGAAAACCGGGCCAAGACCCGGTGCGCCGCCGCAGCTTGTCTGCGTGAATGCAAAGCACCAATATGAATGCGTTGAATGCCAGTAGAGGTCATGAATCATGGCGATGTTGACTGTGCGCAACCTACCAGAAGAGGTCCACCGCGCCCTGCGCGTGCGCGCCGCCGAACACGGCCGCAGTACCGAGGCTGAGGTGCGCGCCATTCTGGAAAAAGCCGTAAAGCCCGAGGGCCGAGTACGGCCCGGTTCTCTATTGGCTGACCTGGGCCGTCGGGCCGAACTCACCGATGAGGATTTCGCGGCTTTTGCGCAACGCGAGACGACCGCCGCCCAGCCGATGAACTTCGAGCGGTGATTCTGGTCGACACGAACGTCATTTCGGAACCCTTAGCGTAAGTCGCCCGAAGCCCGTGTCATCGCCTGGGTTGACGCCCAGCCACTGGAAGCCCTCTCCCTATCGGCCATCACGGTGGTTGAGCTGCGTTTCAGCGTCACTTCACTGCCGGCCGGCAAACGCCGAGAGACGCTACACGACAGCCTGGAAACGCAGGATCTGCCGCTATTCGCTGGGCGCATCCTGGCGTTCGACTTAATAGCCTCGCAAGCCTACGCCGAGCTGACGGCAAAGGCGCGCGCGGCCGGCTTGGCCATTGGTCCCGCTGATGGCTATATCGCCGCCACAGCGGTAAGCCACGGGATGGTGGCGGCCACGCGCGACATGGCGCCTCAGGCTGCGCGCGTCCCCATGCTTGATCCATGGACGGCGTAACACGACCCCGCCACCTGTGGTTATAGACCCACGATAGAAACTGCCTTCGGTGTCGCCCTACTCTCGGCGCGCCCTGTCCGGTCGCACGGCGCATGTTGGAAAGATCGGAGGCTTAAAGCGGGAGAGCGGGACACGCGCGTATCTCGCTTACGACACCGATGCCTTCGTTACTAAAGGTGCGCCCATGCCCCGTCCTCCTCCGGGCGCAGCCAGTCGTCCGCCAGGGCCTTTTCCGCTGCCATGAGCGTTTCGTCCCAACGCGCCGGCGGCTCATCCAGGGCCGTCACCAGGGCACGGTGGGGGCCTGTGACATGGAGCGGCTCCATGAGAGGAATTTGGCCGTTCTCGTCGATCACCGCTTCCGCTATCTGTTTCATCGGGGACCATATATCCGGGTTATAGAGCGCAACATTGTCCAGGGGTTCCAGCCATGTGAAACGGCACGGCGGACTCAACCAGGGATTCGGAAAACGGCCCGTAGCTGCTCAATGGCTTGCGAGGCAACCGGATAAGAGGGAATTGGAGTGAAATTGGCAGCCGTTCGTTGCGCGCGACGAACCTTGGCCGGCCGTGTAGCACAGGCGCCTTACCGTTAGCCCGGCCCCAAGGCCTGGACGCAGCGTGTTGCGATAAACGACTTCGGCGAGAAACTCGGCACGCGCGGGCGCTAGAGGCCGCGCCGATTTCACCGACCGAGGATGCGCGCTTTTGCAAACACCGATTCCGCGCTCAGGCTTCCGAGCTCACCGCGCTCATAGTACCGAGACGGTCCACCATCGTACCGATAAACGAGCGCTGGCTGCATGGGGCCGCCATGCGCGAAAAGCTCGCGCAGGCCGACGCCTGGATATGCGCCAACCCGCCCGCCGAAACCTCACTGGAAGAGCTCGAGGCCGCTTGCCGCGCAGTCGACCTTTTACTGGGAGTCGCCTCGTTTTCGTAGCGCTGGAGCACGCCCCGCAGACTCAGTGTCGTGGCCAGACGCCGCGCCTCCTCTGTGCCGGGCGACCGCTTGCGCAACGCCGTCTCCGTTTCCTGGGCCCACACCAGGGCGTCACGGCGCGCGTCAAAAGTCCTGCACTGCAAATTGTGCCCTTTGAGGCGCACACGTGAGCACGGCCACTGTATCTGATGGCCCCAGAGGGTGTGGTGATCAGGTTTCGTGAGGGACGTAAGGGAAGTCCCC
>DAHWGZ010000215.1 GCA_027335965.1 Acidiferrobacter sp. | reverse complement strand
TTGCCGGCCCCCCGTTCTGGGGATGGCTGTCGGGGCTCCTGAGCCCGGCCGACCCACCTCAGGGCGTGATGCCGCCGGATGACGGCGGGTGGTATCTCGACACCCGGCGCGGGACCAATGGGATCGCGGTGCATGGCGACACGTTGCGCTTCGAGGGGGCCACGATTCGGCACGCGGCGGGCGTCGGCATCAAGATGTGGCCGACCACGACCTATCCGGGCTGCTTCGACGCCCTGCTGGGGGTGGATGCCGAGGTCACGGTCTCGCTCGCCATGCGCCTCATGGATGTGACCGAGGCCAAGAATTTCATTGCCAAGATCCGCCAGAACAACCTGAACGCCCAAAAGGGCCTCTTCACCCACATGAAGGAGGCGGTCTCCAATACCGAATCCGACAAGGTCGATACCTCCAAGACGGCCGCCGCCGGGGAAAGCGACGAGGCCCTGGCGGAAATGGCCTCCGTGCCGCTCGCGGCCTGGGTCAATTTTACGGTGATCGTGTACGCCCCCACCGAGACCGTCCTGGAGACCCAGATCCTGGAGGTCATGAAATCGCTCCAGCGCGCGGGGCTCGTGTGTTTGCGCGAGCGACTGCATCTGCTATCGGCTTGGGCGGGGACCTTGCCGGGGCAGTGGGCGGAGCCGGTGCGCTGGGTCTTCGTGCAAGGCGGAAATCTCGCGAACATCGCGCCCATACGCGCGATATCGGGCGGCGAACGCGTGAACGCGCATCTCACCAAACAGCGCGGTGTGTTGTCCCCGGCGCTCTGCGTCTTCGACTGCCCCCGGACGCGCAGTTCGTATTATTTCAACTGGCACCAGGAGGACCTGGGGCACGGCATCGTGCTCGGGCCCAGCCGGTCGGGCAAATCCATTCTCTGCAATCTCCTCATCAGCCAGTGGCAGAAATACGACCCCTGCCAGGTGTTCATCTTCGACAAGGACGCCTCGTGCAAGATTCCGACGATTCTGCATGGGGGGGATCATCTCGACGTCGCCTCGGGGCTCACGTTGAATCCGGTCGCGGGTCTTGTCAGTGATGACGACTGGACGTGGTTCGCGCACTGGCTCGAGCACTTGCTGACGGCGCGCGGATACCGGCTCACGGCCGACGACGATAGGGCGGTCGCCCACGCCCTGAACGCGGTCCGCACGCTCGCCCCGGAATCCCGGCGACTGCTCTCGGTGGCCGGTACCCTGCCCAAACATCTGGCCGAGCAATTGGGGCCCTGGATCGGGGACGGGCCGTGGGCCCGGTTCTTCGATCACCCGATGGACACCTTCGCGCTGTCGCCCATCACCTGCATCGAGATGGGGACCATCATGCAATACGGGGTCGCCGCCCGCGCGTTCCTGGATTACGCCTTCTACCGCCTCAAGAAGTCCCTGGACGGGCGCCCGACCCTCATCTACGTCGAAGAGGCCTGGTTCCTGCTGGAAGACGAGCGGTTCGCGGCCATCGTCAACGACTGGCTGCGGACCTTCGCCAAGAAGAACGCCATTCTTGTCTTGACGACCCAGTCCTTGAACGAAGTCGTCACGTCCAAGGCCTTCACCGCCATCATCGACAACATCCAGACCCGGGTCTATCTGCCCAACCCCAATGTCCATGCCCATGGTGATCTCTACAAGGAGCGCATGGGGTTGAATGAGGCGCAGATCCACGCCATCGAGACCGGGGTGCGCAAGCGCCATTACTACATCGTCACGCCGTCCGTGTCCCGCATGGCCGACATGCTGCTGTCGGCGGCGACGTTGGCCTGGCTGCGGTCGGACGCCAAGGCGCAAAAGGTGTTCGAGGAATGCCGGTCCAGCGGTCGGCCGGACTGGCGCGATGTCTACGTCGAGAGGATGAGCCGGGAGAGCGGCTAAAGAGGGGTGCTTATGATCACGCGAACGGGAAGTATATGGGCGCTCATGATCGCGGGGCTCGTGGTGGCCGGCCCGGCGCAGGCGATCCCGGTGTTGTCAACCGACATCATGGGCGACATCCAGCGCTTGTACGCGCTGGCACAGCGCGCCGAGACCGTCATGAGCACGGCGAACAATTACGCCGAAAATGTCATGCAGACCTATATGATGGTCAAGAACCTGAAAAGCGCGCCCCTGCAAACGCTCTCTCAAATGAGCGGGCCAAGCGGTCAAGCGTACGACGTCTACACCAATCTGGGTTATCAGGCCGGCCAGCTGGCGAACGATGCGAATGGGCAGGCCATGGCGTATCAGAACGCCTACAGCACGTTTTCGTTATCCCAGCTCTCGCCCACGGCGTTCATACAGGCCGAGGAGAGCGCGGCTTACGGGTCGCATGCCGCGAGCCAGAACGAGATTCAAGTGGCCAAGGCCGCGGCCCAGCAAACCGACAGCCAGATCAAGGCGGTCCAAAAGGCTGAACAGGCCATCCCCGCGAATGCGGGTGAGCAACGTCAACTCCAGCTCCTCAACACCCAAATGGCGGCGCAGCAGAAGGCCAATCAAACCGAGATCACGCAATTGAATGCGGTGGTCGCGGCGGACGCCGTGCGCAATCAACAGAAGAGCATCAATCAAGCGGCCGGCGACAGTAACGCCCATGCCGCGGCATCGATGTTTTCCGGGCAGCGGCAGGCTCTCAATTATTCCTTTCACACACGCTCGTCCACAGCGCCATGA
>DAHWGZ010000214.1 GCA_027335965.1 Acidiferrobacter sp. | reverse complement strand
CCGGGGCGGCGAGCACGGCCTGCACCTCTTCCCGGGACATAAATCCCAGCAAGGGCTTCTCGAAGCGTTTCATTGGGATCGCAAGGATCCGATGGGTGATCGGCAAGGCCTCCGGGCATTGCCACGCGACGTAATGGGCGAACGCGCGTACCGCCGCCAGCCGCGCGTTGCGGCTACGCGCCGTGTTGTGGCGTTGTGTCTCGAGGTGGGTAAGGTAGCCAAGAACGAGCGGTGCGTCGCAATCACCCAAGGCCAATCGTGCCGGCGGCTTACCCGTCTCGCGCGCGGCATAGCGCAGCAACAACCGGAAGGTATCGCGATAGGCCTCGATCGTCCGCGGGCTTGCATTCTTCTGCTGGAGCAACCGCTCGGTGAAGAAGCGCTGAAGGAGGCCCGCAAACACCATGGGGTCGGTCAGGGGGGAGATCATGAGGACACCTCCTCGGCGTATCGCCGGAACCGTTCCCCGGCCAGACTCATGAGCTCCGGTATACCAGTGAGATACCAGTAGGTGTCGGTGATCCGGGCGTGACCGACATAGGTCGAGAGCGCAAGCACCGCATGGTCGATCGCCACACCCTGCTCGTAACTCCGCAAAAGGCTGCGGACTATGAAGGTATGACGATGATCATGGAGGCGGTGATAGGGATAGTCGCCCCGCGCCACCCAGCCGAGCCGCCGGCACAGCACCTGCATGGCATAACGCAGGGCCAGCGCATCGGCGGGTCGCCCATCATCGCGCACGAAGAACCGGTCGCAGACGGGCTGCGGCCGGAAGGTATCACGCTGTCGGGCATAGACGACCAAAGCGGCCGTGGTGCTTGGGTGCAAGGGCACAAGACGCGGCTTCTGGAACTTGCCGGCGCGGATCGAGAGCACGCCCGCCGTAAGGTCCACGTCGCTCGTGGTGAGCGCGAGCGCCTCTGAAATGCGCAGTCCGCTTGCCGCGAGTAGCCCAAAGACACAACGACAGGTCGCCGGCCGCAACCCGCCCCGGGGCGTCAGGGTGGCAGTCGCCTGAAGCAGCGTGATGAGTTCCTCTTCCGTGAAGATATGCGGCACCAGACGCCGGTGGGCCGAACCGAAGAGATTCCGCGGAGGAATCTCGGTGGCCGGGTCCCAGCGCCGCCAGTACTGGGCGAAGCCGCGCAGGACCTCGATGCGTCGCGCCCAGGTGAGCGGATGGGGTCGGCGCGCCGTTCGCGCCCAAGCCATGGCAAGCGCCACGGTGAGATGGGAAGCAGGCCCTTGGGCGTCGGCAAAGTGCGCAAACGCCTGAAGTTGCCCGTCGGCGAAGACCAGTTCGAAGCCGTGCGCACGCCGGTGCGCGAGGTAGGCTGCAACGCGCCCCTCCCACGACGCCGGGGCGTTCATGAATGGCTCCCAGGCCAGGGCAGCGCGACGGCGCGCAAGGCCTCAATATCGACTCGGACGTAGGCACGGGCGGTGTTCAGGTCTTGGTGGCGCAAGAGGTCAGCGATCTCCTTGACCGAGGCCCCCGAGCGCTGCAATCGCGTGGCCAGGGTGCGGCGCAGGACATGGGTATTGCAGAACCGGTCGCCCAGCCCGCAGCGTACGAAGGCGCGGGTCATGGTGTTGCGAATGGCCGGCACGCCCAGCGGCGTGTCGAATGGGGCGCGATGCCGCACAAACAGCGCCCGATGGACCGTCTGGGGGCGCCCCTCGCGCAGATAGCGGGCGATGGCCGCCCCGGTGGATACCGGGAGCGGTAGTCTCTGTATGCGCCGGCCCTTGGGGTTTGGCAGGGTGAGTGTGGCGGCCCGCCAGTCCACCGACTCCAACGTGAGAGAGGTCACCTCATGGCCGCGCAGACCGAGATCGATGAGGCAGCGGGCGATTGCATAATCGCGTTGACCGACGGGATCAGCACGATCGAAGGCCCGTAAGAACCGCTCCACTTCCTCATCCGAAAGCACCTTCGGTAACGCCGCACCCCGCCAGTCCGCCAGCCGCGGGAGGGCCGCCTCCAGGGCCACCGTGACGTCTCCCAGCGTGGCGCGGTAGCGGAAGTAGCTGCGTAGGCTCCCGCAGACGACCCGCAGCGCACTCGGCCGCCAGCGAGTACCCCAATCGGCGATGAACCCCTCCACCTGCCTTGCGGTGATCTGGCTGATAACGGGGGCGCCGGCGCCAAACACTTGTCCTAGGAAAGTGCCGACATGCCGCAACCGCCCCATACGCGTGGCCTGTGCCAGTCCGCAAACTTCCGCGAGGTAGGTATCAAATCCGGCGAGCTCAACCGTCAGCGGATCGGTGGCCGGCATCGGTGTGGGTGCCAGTAGCCGAAGCATACATCGCAGTGCCGCCCGCGTGCTGGCGATTCCGTTCCTTAGTCCGGACGGGGCCACATGAGGGTCGCGCAAGTAGTGCTCGATGAGCACCCAATCGATACCGGACGCCGTGATCCCTTCGGCCTGCACCCAATCACCGAATTGGGCCAGGCAGTCGAGATAGATCCGGATCGTGCACGTCGCATAGCGTCCGGCGCGCAGGGTCTCGAGGTAGGGGGTCACGATCTCGCGAAGCGGACCTGCGGTGAGTCGTGGGTCTAGATGATCGTCTACAGCCAAACATGGGTCTTTTGACATGATGTCCTCCTGGGTAGGGTCCAAGACCCCCAGGAGACACTTTTTTATGTCAGGTGGGAAATGACGA
>DAHWGZ010000213.1 GCA_027335965.1 Acidiferrobacter sp. | reverse complement strand
AGCATGGCGAGGGCCAATAGCCCCGCCACGACGAACAGGCCGACCGTGAACTCCATACTCTTCGCCTGCATATTCAAAGCCCTCGCAGCATGAATGCCGTCATGATGAAATCAAGGCCCAGGATCGCGAGTGACGAACTCACCACCGTGCGCGTCGTGGCGCGGCTCACTCCCTCGGAGGTGGGCTTGGCGTCATAGCCCTCGAACACCGCGATCCAGCTCACGACAAAACCGAACACGACGCTTTTGACAAGACCGCCCATGATATCGTTCGGCACGCTCACGCCGCTTTGCATCTGCGACCAGAAGACTCCGCCATCCAATCCGAGATCGCCGACCGCCACGATATAGGCCCCGATGATCCCGACGGCGCTGAAGATCATGGCAAGCAAGGGGACCGCGGCCCACCCTGCCCAAAACCGCGGGGCCACCACGCGCGACAGCGGATCGACCGCCATCATCTCCATGCCGGCAAGCTGCTCGGTGGCCTTCATGAGCCCGATCTCGGCGGTCAGCGCCGAGCCCGCGCGGCCCGCGAACAGCAAGGCCGTAAGGACCGGACCCAGCTCGCGCGTGAGCGACAACGCCACCAGCAAGCCGAGGGACGACTGGGCGTCGTAACGCACCAAGGTATTGTAGCCCTGCAGCGCCAGGATCATGCCGACGAAGGCCCCGGACACGACCACGATGACGAGCGTCAACACGCCGGTCATGTAGAGCTGCTGGACGATCAGGCGCATGCGCGCGAGAGCGGCGCCCAGGGCCGGCATCAGGCGCGCGAGGAAGAGCGTGGCGTGCCCCAAGCGGTTGACGCCGCCGATGACCCGGCGTCCGAGTCCTCTGATCATGTCCACCACCGAACTCACGATTGGTCCGCCATCAAGAGATCGTCGAGGTATCGCGATGCCGGATAATGGAACGCCACCGGACCATCCGGCAGGCCGCCCATGAACTGGCGGACCTCGGGCGCGTCGGTCTTTTGCATGTCGGCGGGGGTCCCCTCGGCGATCACCCGCCCGTTGCCCAGGAGATAGATGTAGTCGGCGATCGTGCAGGCCTCGGCCACGTCGTGGGTGACGATGATGGAGGTCATGCCGAGCGCGTCATTCAGCTCGCGGATGAGCTTGACGATGACGCCCATGGAGATCGGGTCGAGGCCCGTGAACGGTTCGTCATACATGACCATCATCGGATCGAGCGCGATGGCGCGCGCGAGCGCCACGCGCCGCGACATCCCACCCGACAGTTCCGCGGGAAACAGGTTGCGCGCGCCGCGCAGGCCGACCATCTCGAGCTTCATCAAGACCAGATCATGGATCAGCGTCTCCGGGAGCCGCGTATGCTCGCGCATCGGGAATGCGACATTCTCGTAGACATCGAGATCGGTGAGCAGGGCGCTCGACTGGAACAACATCCCCATGCGCCGGCGCAACGCGAAGAGCGCCTTGCGTGACAACGTCCCGACGACCTCGCCGGCGACCGTCACGGTGCCGCGCGCCGGCAGGAGCCGGCCGCCGATAAGGCTCAAGAGCGTCGTCTTGCCCGCGCCGCTGCCCCCCATGATGGCGGTCACGCTCCCCCTTGCAACCGTGAGATTCAGGCCCTCGAAGATCGGGCGACCATCACGATAAAACGCAAGATCGCGCACCGTCACCAGGGGCTCGGTACTCGTCGGTCGATCCACGGCCCATCCTTAATGTCGTTATAACGTCTCTTGCCCATCGCGAAGGCCCCGCGGCCCGCGCCCCCTTTACGGCAAGGCCCCTTGCGCCGCCCGACACTGGCGCCTCGGCACGGCAACCGCGCGGCTCGTCGCCTCCGGCGTGGGCACAAGCATGCCACATCCGGACCCGGACACGAAAGCCCGAGCCCGCGCGCCGGGGCCGGACCGGCCGTCCGCGACCAGCGGCACAAACGGCATGGGCAAACCCACGCGCCTCCCCTATAATCGGGACGGCCTCATCAGGCCGAGGGGGAGTTGTGAATCGCCTATATCGTCTTGCGGTGCTGGGTATCCTTGTGCTGGCCGCCCCGAGCGCCTTCGCCGAAGACGCCCTGATCCTCACGATGGGGGCCACGCATCTGGCCCATACCCATCAGACCGTGGCCGGTCACGACAGCGCGTTGAGCACCACCGGCAACAGGGTCTTCGGAATCGCCTGGGAACAGCGCCACTATAACGGCATCGCCTATGGTGGCGAGCTGCTGCTCTCCAACAACACCATCAGCAACGCGAGCGGCAACGGCGACGTCGCCTCGCGACTTTTCCTGTTGACCCTCAAAAAATATCACCGGCCATGGGCGCACGTGTATCCCTATATCGGCGCGGGCGTGGGCCTTGCCGACACGCATGTCAGCGGGGTGAGCGGCGGCACCGGCGTGGGCCCGGCCCTCGAGGTCGATGGGGGGGTGGAATTCGAGTGGGCGCACAGCATTGGCTTTTATACGGAGCTGCGCGGCCTTTATGTCCCGGGGGGCGTCATCTATGGGACGCGCGTCAATATGTCCGGGGTGGGTCTGTACGCCGGCGTGAGCCTGCTCTTCTAGGACTCGGCCCGCGACCCGCCCAACAGGTCGGCCAGGAGCAGCGCCTCATCGAGCCAGGTGAGCGCCGCGGCCGGCTCGCAAAAAAAGAGGGCCGAGCCCGCCGGGGCCGTGGCCGCGGCAAGCGCCCGCAAGGCCGCGCCGAG
>DAHWGZ010000212.1 GCA_027335965.1 Acidiferrobacter sp. | reverse complement strand
CAGGACCGATCAATCTGGCGCGTGGGCTCGTGACCGGGACGCCGGAATTCCGTGGTCGCGAGGCGGCGGCGCCGGTGATGGCGGCCATGCCGGTGGCGGTCGAGGGTGGGCAAGCGCCGGAGGGCGCGGCGCCGGCGGCCGGGGCGTGGCGGATCACCGGCGACGATTGGAGCCGCAGCGATCGCGTGACCGGTACCGAGGGGCACTGGGCGCAGGGACGGAATCCCACCCAGCGGGGTGTGGCGCGCACCTGTGTGATGTCGGCAGCCGGGAATCGCGAGCGGCCGCTGGCTGTACCCGTGCCGGAAGGCCGGGTCACGGGCAGCAGCGGCAATTCCCCGAAGGGTTCGGTTGTGACCTACTCGGGTGGGGCGCGGGGATGATGCGCCACGGTCTGGTCGCTGGCGAGGGTGAGGGATAGCCCCATGGATACGCGCAGATCATCGACGATGCGGCGCGCGCGCAGCGCCCCGCAGGGTCAGCTGGCAGGTGGTATGGCGCGCGGCCGGGCGCGGCCGGGATGGCTACGCGCCGGGGCGGCGCGGGCCGAGGCCCTGGGCGTCGAGCACCCGGCGTGCGGCACCCTGCCGGGGCGTGGTTGCCAGCACGCGCTCGTCGACCGGAGCGAAAACGCGCGGCTCTTCGAGTGCGAGCAGGGCATCAAGGAGCGGTTCGATTGCATCGTGCCGACCCTGCAGGAGATCGCGGCATTGGGCCGCGGCGCGGATTTTCCGGGGCGCGCGCAGGAATGGGCGCGTGAGCGCCTGGGTTTCGAACTGCCGACGGCGGTGTTGGAGCGCGCCTGGGTACGCGGCCCCGATATGGGCGCGCTCTACGCGCAGGCGGTGTTCTCGGCGCTGGCGAGGGCGGTGGCGCGGTTTGGCGATCGCGTCCGCGAGGAGTTGGCCGCGGGTCAGGGATGGGACGCGCTTTTGGTGGACTGCGGGTTCCACGCCATGAATGTGTCGGCGTGCGCGGACGGGCGGCTGAAGGGCCTGTTCCCGTATGTGTTGCGTATCCCGGCGGCGAATCTGGTGCGGCGCAGCGCGTTCGCGGGGACGCTCTTTGACGTGGAAGAGGATGTGCGGCACTGGGAGCACACTGAGCTGCGCCGCTTTCGGGAGGGGTTTCCGACCACCGCCGATATCGAGACGCGCTATCTCAAGGTGGCGGTGTATCACGGCAGTTCGCTGGATCCAAAGCACCAGGGCTGCGCGGCCCATGGGAGCAACGAGCGGGCGGCGACCGAGGCGGCGCTGGAGCGGCTTTATGAGTTTCGCCGCGCGATAGAGAACGCGTTTTGCTGCGGGGCGGGCACCGACATCCTGTTGATCGGGGTCGATACCGACACCGACGCCATACGGGTGCACGTGCCGGACGGCAAGGGCGACGTCAGCGCCTACCGCTTCATCGACAACGCCGAGCTTTATCGGCAGACGTTGGGGCTGGATGCGGATGGCGCGCGGCTTGCGGTCTACGAGGCCATACGCCATGCGAGCGCCGCCGAGGGATGGGGCCAGGGCGAGGGCGTGCCGCACGATGGCATGCGCCGGCTGATCGCGACCTTGCTCATCAACAACATGAGCCAGATCGAATATGTCGGCGAGTATCACGGCGGATGGTACGGAGACATGGGTCACGGCGAGCGCTTCGTGAGCGTGGGCGACGGCTTTCCGGAGGTCCAGGTGCGCAATATCGCTTATTACGCGCGGCTCGATACGGTAGAGGAAGGGGCCGCGGATCTCGATGTCGGGGTGAGGATCTTCCGTCACCTCAATGTCGAACGGGGACTGCCGATCCCGGTGGCGTTGCATTATCACTTCAATGAACAGGTCCCCGGGAGCCGGGCGCGGATGGAAGGCAAGATCCGCCGGATCGCCGAGGGCATACGGGGCCGCTACGCGCAGCTCGCGAAGGAAGGCCTTTTGTATTTGCATGGGAGTGTTCAGGACATGGCGCCGGGGAGTGTTTTGGAGGAGGTTGCGCTGACATGAAGATCATGCGCGTGGAGAAGACCCTGGTGTCCACCAACCGCATCGGCGAGATGGGTCACCGGCCGTTGCTGGTCGTACAGGATAAGGAAGGCGGTCCGCGCTCGGTGGCGGTGGATGCGGTGGGCTGCATCCCCGGGGATTGGGTGATCTGCGTGGGGTCCTCGGCGGCGCGCGAGGCGGCGGGCAGCAAGGAATACCCATCCGATCTCACCATCATCGGCATCATCGACAACTGGAGCCCGGAGTGAGATGGAGATCATGCGCGTGGTCTCGGATTTGGTGGTGACGCGGCGAGGCGCGGGCCTGAAGAAGGCCTCTTTGCGGGTCCTTCAGGACGGGACGGGCAAGCTCAATGTGGCCACCGACCCGGTGGGGGTACCGCCGGGAAAGTGGGTCTTCACCGTGGCGGGGTCGGCGGCGCGCTACGCGCAAGGGGATTTCGGGGTTCACACCGACCTGACCATCGGGGGAATCATCGATTTTTGGGAGCCGTGAGGCGGTTTGTGGTTAAGGTCCGTATGGAGGGATGGAAATGGCAGATGTGACGGGTATTGCATTGGGTATGATCGAGACGCGCGGCCTGGTGCCGGCGATCGAGGCGGCCGACGCCATGAGCAAGGCCGCCGAGGTGCGTCTCATCGGCCGCCAGTTCGTGGGTGGCGGTTATGTGACGGTGTTGGTGCGTGGCGAGACCGGGGCCGTGAACGCCGCG
>DAHWGZ010000211.1 GCA_027335965.1 Acidiferrobacter sp. | reverse complement strand
AAGTCCCCCCCATTGCCGGTGCGATCCGGCTCCAAAGTCACGGGGCCCGGGTCGGGCCAGGTCAGATCGTGGGCGGCGGGGCGGGGGCGATCACTGCGCAGCCAGGCCGCCGCCGTCCGCAGGACGGTATCCACGCCCGCGCGCAGGTCGGCGAAGGACTCCGCGGAAAGGGCGGCGAGCTCCGCCTCGAGGTGCGGGAGGTCCTTTTGCAAAGCCAGCAGCACGGGCATGGTGCCGATGCTGGTGCTGGCCATCACCAGCAGGCCCACCGACGGGTCGACGCGCCCCATGAGCAGCCCGGCGAGCACGGCGTACTCGGCCTTGGTCGTGCCCCGCCCGCCCAGATCCCGGGGGATCACCGTGGCGAAGGCCTGAAAGGCCTTGAGGCGCGCGATGTCGGACTCCGGGACCGCATGGCGGTCATCGATATAACGGCCATAGGCGCCGCCCTCGGGGTCGCGGAAACCGGCGCGCGCCAGGCGCAGGACCTGCGCGCGCATGCGCCTCAACGCGGGGTCGGCGTAAAAGTCCTCGGGCACGAACACCTGGTCCGCGGGCATCAGCCGTCCGAACAGAAAGCCCCCGCTCTCGTAGACGATGGGCGCGGTCGGCCGTGGGGCGATGGGGAGGCGACAGGAGATCGCGGGCAGCGGCGCGAGGGCCGCCGGCTCGCCAAGGCCGTGACGCAAAAACAGCGCCTCGGCATGATCGGCGGGTCCTGTCCACAGCGCCTGCTCCCCATGGGCCGGGGGCGATGCCGGGGTGGCCGCCGGCCATTGCGTCAACACCATGGCATCGCGATAGCGGCGGCTTAGGATGTCGTCCTCGGAATAGGCGATGCCCCCGAAGACCTGGCCCGCGCACCAGGCCGCGCCGTCCAAAGACACCCCGAAGCGTTCCTGGAGGAGCGCCACCGCCAGGCGCGGCTCGCATTCGCAGCGCGCGCGCAGGCGCCGGGCGAGCGCCTGCGCATAGGCAACGACCGCGAGCAGGCGCTTGACCGCGCCGAACTTGAACACCCCGTCGGAGCCATCGCGATCACGGAAGGCGCCGGCGAACTGCTGGCGCGCCCGGGCGTGGGCATCGGCGCGCGCGAGCAGGGCCTCGCCATAACCTTCCCAAAAGGCCGCGTAGTGGCGGACGAGGGTCGCGTCGACGACAAAGGCCTCGCGACCGGCGGCCGGCACGCGCACGCAACGCGCCGCGTCGAGGCCGGTGGCGCGCGCGGCGCCGGTGGCGACAAGCGGGTCGTGGTCGCCCAAGCAGTCGGCGCCCACGTCGGGGACCCATGCGGACAGGCCATCGGCCTCGCGCCAAAGGCCGATGGTCAGGCGCGCCAAGCGCCGCCCCGAGCGGGCCTCCGCCAGCAGATGATGGAGGGCCACGAATCCCAGCCCGCTATCGTGTTCGGCAAGGGCCGCGAGGACGTCCTCGGGGGCGGCGTTGCGGCCATGCACGAGACGCACCAGGTCCTGGCGGTCGTCCGCGGTCCACCCCGAAGCGAGTCCGGCCAGGCGCGGAGACGGGAACACGGCCGCCGCCCTGTCGCGCAACACGCGTCGCGCGAAGGCCCCGGAGTCCTCGCTCCCAAGGCGCGGCCAGGCGGTCCACGGGCCGCCGGCCATGGTGAGATCGGGCAGGCCAAGGACGCTGCCGTCGGGGCCCGTGCGGCACGCATCGGGGAGTTCGTAGATCAACCGATGGGTGCTCGTGCGACGCCAATCGATGGCCGGCACCACCAACCGGCACGATTCGCACTTGATGCAATTCTCGAAGATCACGGACGCGCCGCCTGCCGGGCTGCCCGGCCCGTAGACCGCGGCCGGGCATACGCGCCTCAAGCGCCGCGCATCCGCCAAGGCCAGATCGCGAGGGCAATGGATGTGGCGCAGGTCGGGTCCTGGGCGACCGAGCGGGGCCAACCAATCGGTGGGGGAATCGGCGGGGCTCCGATCCCACGAGAGGGAGGCGCGGACCGCCTGCTCGTGGCGGTAATAGGGCGTGCGCATGAGCGCCGAGCGGCCGGCGACGATGAGCCGCGCGCCATCGGCGGCAAAGCCCAAGGCCCCGGAGACGGTCAGTCCGGTCCCGCGCGCGAGCATGCGCGCGGCAAGGCGCCGCACGCGCTGCGAAAAGGCCGCGGCCAGACGGGTCTCGAGCCGCGGCAGGGCGCGACCGTAGAAATAGCCGATGCCGCTGGCAAGCCCCGCGAAGAGCGCGGGCGGCGCCGGCACCGGCGCGAACCGGCCGCCGCGCGCCATGAGAAAAGTGACGGCGAGCGGTGGACAATCGGGCGCGCGGGCCGCGCGCGGCAGGGCGGCCGCGACCTCGAGGGTGGCGCGATCGCGCATGAGGGAAAAGGCGGCGCGCGCGCACGCCCGCGAGCGCGACGCGGGATCGGCGGTCAAGGCGCCGACCAGCGCCGGGAGGTGTTCGAAGACGAGGGGGCTCGCATGCAGGGCCTCGGGCCAGGCGGCGGTGAGGCGCGCGTTGTCGTAATCGGGGCTCTGGCGCAACCGTCCGCCGTAGGCCTCGGTCAAGGCGGCGGCGGAGTAATCGCCATGGCCGCGCAGATCGAGGACCGCATCGGCGAACGCCGCCCCCGACAGGGCCGCGGGCCCCATGAAATTCGGATAGGGAAACTCGAGCCCGAGCCCGAGGGACGCGCCGCCGATCGCCAGTCCGTCATGGGCGCAATCCACGCCCTCGCGCAGGCCGCCGGCGCGGATGACCTTGGCCCCATAGGCGATCTG
>DAHWGZ010000210.1 GCA_027335965.1 Acidiferrobacter sp. | reverse complement strand
ATGCATATCATAGGCGAGGTGGAGGGACGGAGCTGCGTTCTGATGGACGATCTCGTGGACACCGCCAACACCCTGTGCGAGGCAGCCACTGCCCTGAAGGCCAATGGCGCGGTGCGGGTCGTGGCCTATTGTACCCACGCGGTCTTATCCGGGCGCGCCGTAAATCGCATCGAGGGGTCGGTGCTCGATGAGATCGTGGTGACGGATACCATACCGTTGGGCGCGCAGGCCCGTTCCTGCGTGAAGATCCGGCAGCTGAGCGTAGCTGAGCTGCTCGCGGAGACCATAAGGCGTATCGCGGACGAAGACTCCGTGAGTTCGCTCTTTATGGACTAATCAGTCCGGCCGCGGGACGTCGGCGGGCCCTGGTCGCGGGGCCCCCTTATCGAGGAAAGTGGTCATGAGTGGAAAATTCGAGCTGAACGCCGAGATGCGTAGCGCAAAGGGTACGGGTGCGAGCCGCCGCCTGCGCCGCGCCGGCAAGGTACCGGGGATCCTCTACGGGGCGGGCCAGGACCCCGTCATGCTGTCTTTCGAGCATGACCCGCTGTGGCATCAGACCCGCCACGAGGCGTTTTTCACATCGATCCTGTCGATCAAGGTCGACGGCAAGGTCGTCGATCAGGCGATCCTGCGTGACCTGCACATGCATCCCTACAAGCCCCGGGTGGCGCATGTCGACCTGCAGCGGGTGAGCGCCACCGAGCGCCTGCATCTGCCCGTGCCGCTGCATTTCATCAATCAGGAGACCGCGCCCGGCGTGAAGCTCCAGGGCGGCCTTATCGCGCATCTCATGACCGAGGTGGACGTGTCCTGCCTGCCGAGCCAGCTGCCGGAGTTCCTGACGGTCGATGTCGGTAACCTGCGCGTTGGCGAGTCCATCCATTTGAGCAGCCTCACGGTGCCCGAGGGCGTGACCCTGACGGATCTCGCGCACGGCAACGATCTGGCGATCGTCACCATCACCGTGGTGCGTGAGTCAGCCGAGGCCGAGGCGGCCCCGGAGGCTCAGGCCGCGACTCCGGCCTCGGAGGCCCAGGCCCCCAAGGCCGAAGGGAAGTAGTTTGGGAGAGCCCCTGGCGGCCCTGGTGGGGCTCGGGAACCCGGGACCAGAGTACGATGACACCCGGCATAACGCCGGGTTCTGGTTCGTCGATCAGGTGGCGCGGGATGCGCAGGCTTCGTGGCGACACGAGGGCAAGCTGTCGGCATCCGCGTGCCGGGCGCGGGTGGGCGGGGTGGACCTGTGGCTGATCAAGCCCGTGACCTTCATGAACGAGAGCGGGACGACGGTCGGCGCCGTGTGTCGATATTATCGTCTGGCACCGGCGCAGGTGCTGGTCGCGCATGACGAGCTTGATCTTGCGCCCGGCGTCGCGCGCCTGAAAAAGGGCGGGGGTGCGGGCGGCCATAATGGCTTGACCGACATCATTGCCCGGATCGGCGCGGATTTCTGGCGTCTGCGGATCGGCATCGGCCGTCCGCCGCCGCGGCGCGACCTCATCCCCTATGTGCTTGGGCGCCCATCCCGGGCGGAATTCGAGGCCATAGGGGCCAGCCTCGCGCGCGGGCTTGATGTCCTGCCCCTGATCGCGCAGGGGGAAACGCAGCGGGCCATGAATCTTTTGCATACGACAGACGGAGAGACCGCCCATGGGGCTTAAGTGTGGCATCGTGGGCCTCCCCAATGTCGGCAAATCGACGCTCTTCAATGCGTTGACGGCGGCGGCCATTCCCGCGGAAAACTACCCCTTTTGCACCATAGAGCCGAACGTGGGCGTGGTGGCGATCCCTGATCCCCGGCTCAAGGCCTTGGCTACGATCGCGAAGCCCGAGCGCATCGTGCCCGCGGTCATGGAGTTCGTGGACATCGCCGGGCTCGTGGCGGGCGCCGCGCAGGGCGAGGGGCTTGGCAACAAGTTCCTTTCGCATATCCGCGAGACCGATGCCATCATCGAGGTTGTGCGCTGTTTCGACGACGAGAACGTGATCCACGTGGCCGGCCGCATCGACCCGCTCGCCGATATCGACGTGATCCACACCGAGCTTGCGCTCGCCGATCTTGAGAGCGTTGACCGCGCGCTGGCCCGCGAAAGCAAGGGCGCGCGCGCCGGCAACAAGGACGATATCAAGCGTCGCGAGTTGCTCACGCGCATCCGCGCGCATCTGAACGAGGGCGGCATGGTCCGCACGCTCCCCCTGACCGACGAAGAGCGTCTGGTGATCCGCGGCTTCTCGCTGTTGACCGCCAAGCCCGTGCTCTATGTGGGGAATGTGAAGGAGGGCGGTTTTACGGGGAATCCACTGTGGGAGCGAGTCGCCTCGCGTGCCCGCGACGAGGGGGCCCAGGCGCTCGCGATCTGCGCAGCCTTCGAGGCCGAACTCGTGTCGCTCGCCGACGAGGAGCGTCCGGCATTTCTGGCCGAGATCGGCCTCGATGAGCCGGGCCTTGACCGCCTCGTGCGGGCAGCCTTCGCGCTCTTGGGTCTTGAGACCTTTTTTACCGCCGGACCCCAGGAGGTGCGCGCCTGGACCATCCACCAGGGGAGTCTTGCTCCGCAGGCCGCCGGCGTCATCCATACGGACTTCGAGCAGGGCTTCATCCGCGCCGAGGTGATAGGTTACGAGGACTATGTGCGGCTGCGCGGCGAGCACGGGGCGCGCGAGGCCGGGAAACTGAGGCTCGAGGGCCGCGATTATGCGATGCGGGATGGGGACGTCGTGCATTTCCGGTTCAATGTAAGCCGCTAGCGGAAAG
>DAHWGZ010000020.1 GCA_027335965.1 Acidiferrobacter sp. | reverse complement strand
CCGCACCGACTCCTCCGTCGCCTTTAATAGGATGGGAATGATCTGCGGGACATCCGCCTCGGCCGGCAGATTGCGCAAGGCGACAAGCCCCCCGAGCTCGCCGGCAAATGTCGCGGGCAAACGACCGCCAAGCTCATAGATGCGCGGCACGAGGGCCTCGAAGTGATTGCGATCCTCCTCCCTGGCCTCATCCACCACCCGGCGCAAGGCGTCACCCTCGACACCCACGAGATGCATGCGCAATATCGTGTAGTAGTAATAGTTGCCCATCTCGCCAAGCGCCCGCTCGACCAAAAGGTCCACCAGCCGCTGGGCATCCACGCCACTCCACTCCACAAGCTCTCTCGCCACGCATCGCGCCATGACCGCCTCCTTCGATAGACTCCCTTGGGCGACCGATCCCGGCGCCCTCCACTAGCCAGACCTATTGTCCGATGGACGGGCCCGCTCAGCGATCAGACCTTGGTCCGAGGACCTACTGATAGCCTGGGGCGGCGCGTTCGTGGGTCATTTCCTCGCCGGCGCGCGGCGCATTCCCGCTTTCGACGCTGGAGGCCGCCGCCGCCACGGCGCCACGCGCCTTCTCGCTGCCCTGATCCATGGCATCGGCCACCCGCCTCGTCACGCTGCGCGTGGCATCGCGCGCCGTACTGACGGCATCGCGGACCGCGCCCGACATGCGGTCGCTCTTGGCCTTCGCGAACTCACTCAAAGACGAGCGGATTTCCCGCCCGGACCTCGGCGCAAGCAAAGTGGCCGCGGCGTAGCCGAGCGCCACACCGCTCACGAACAACATGATCTTGGGACCGGTACGGGCCGTGGACACGGGTAGGTATTGTGCATTGGCTTCCATGAAAGCACCTCCTGAATGGGAAATTTTGGCTTCAGACGTCGCGCGGACTGCGCCCCACCAAGTAATACACGATCATACCCACCAGCGGAAACACCAGCACCACCACAATCCACAGCACTTTATGGCCGATACGCGCGGACCCCAGCAGTATGCTGATGATGGCGATCACGTCGAGAACCGCGATGACAGTCCCCAAAAGCGAGTATGAGCCCATATCCCTCACCCTTTATCGTTCTTGCAAGGCAAGAACGAGTCTATACGCAGACCTCATGCCAGCCATCGACCTCAGGACCTATATGATCAGGTGGGAAAGATGTAATGAAAGAACTCGGTACGGCTCGAGACACCGCATTTCTCGTAGATCGTGCTGATATGCTGCTTTAATGTCTTCTCGGAATTTCCCGTCAGCCTTGCCATCTCCTGGGTCGAAAGCCCCTTCAACAGGAGCCGCGCCACCTCGCACTCCTTGTTGGTCAGGGTCGCCTGATTCAAGGCCCGCTCGCGGGCGCCTATAAGCCCCTTGGGCTCCTGCCACAACCGTTCCAACACGCGCTTCAAATCGCTCGTCGAAAACGGCTTCTCCAGCAGATAGGCCGCGCCATGATTCAAGGCCTCCTTGACGCGCGTCTGATCGGCGAACGCGCTGATCACAACCACGGGAATGGGCATACCGGCCTGTTCGATCTTCCGCAGGATCTCGAGCCCATCGGGCCTTCCGGTGTCGAGCATGATGTCGGTGATGACGGCGTCATAGGACATCTCCTTCCAGGCCGCCAGCGCCTCCTCGAACGTCGAGACCCATCGGCACGCCATGCCAAGCCCCTGCAAAGACTGCGAAAGGGCCTGCCCCGCCACGGCCTCGTCCTCAATCAACAGTATCTGCCGGGTACGGCGCATGGTGCCGGTATCGCGACGTCGCGATTCCTGCATCCCTGCCGCCAATCCGCTCTTTGCCAATCGTGCCGTCATCGCGTCCCCCTTTTATGCCAACATACTATTTCGGTCATCCCGTAACACCTCGCGCCAGCCGGTCATTGCACCGCCCCGCGCACCGGTACCGCAACACGTCCCTTCCGGCTTTTGGCCGCCAACAGCTGTGCGTCGGCCGCGTGCCGCAAAAACTCCGCGGACGTCGCCGGATAGGTAGAAATACTGTAGGAAAACCGCATGGGCCACAAAGACATCGTGCTTTCGGCGACATCCTTGACGAGCCTCATGGCGAGCTCGTTGGCCAATCGCTCGCCGATCTCGGGAAGGATCATGGCGAACTCATCGCCCCCGATGCGGCAGGATATGTCCACGCCCTTGCGGGCGCGCTCCGCTAGGACCTTGGCGGTACGCCGCAGGATCTCATCGCCGCCCGAAAGGCCGAGGTGGGTGTTGGCTTCCTTGAAATCATCGAGGTCGATCAGGAGCAGGGAAACGTCCCGCCGATAGCGTTCCGCGCGCGCCAACTCGCGGTTCAACGCCTTGTCGAAGTTCCGGCGATTTCCAATGCCCGTCAGGGGGTCATGCTCGGCAAGCCATACCACGCGCGCATACTCGGCGCCGTTGCGCACGCTTAACGCCAATATGCGCGCGCAGGCCTGGGCAAAGTGCCGCTCCCAGGCCGAAAAGTCTTCGCCGGCGCCGTCGCGTATGAAGTCGAGACGGCCCACGCAGACGTAATCCACCGCAAGCGGCACGGTCAGGACCACCACGCCACGCTCGGATCCGGGTTCACCCCGAAAATACGGCAACGCCTCGATGTCGGTATCGCGCGCGGCGTGGATCACGTCGAGGTCGCAAAGGCTGAGTTCCGGCGAGCGCTTGAAGGCGCGGCTCTCAATGGCGGCATGGCCACCAGCGCGTGACCAGCACGCACGCACCTCGAGAACTTCGTCTTCGAGCTGGAGTATTACCGCATGTTCGCATGGGATGAGCTCGGCCATGGCCGTCAACGTCGCCGGGAGCGCCTCTTCAAGATCCAGGGACTTTCCGGCAAGGTAGGCGATCTGCATCAGCCAGTCAAACCCAGTCCCCTTGATCTTACCGCCGCTCTCATCCGGCCCCATCGCGTCGCGCTCGTTGTATGGACAAGTCTATTCTACAAATTGGTGTGTCCGCCCTTATCGGACGTTTGTCGGAATAGAGTATCGAAATCGGCAGTAATGTCGAATATTTATGAGTCCGCATTGTCTATGGTTGCGCGCACCGCCTCTATGAGGGTGCCTACTCCGAAGGGCTTGGCAAGGTACCCGGCGAACCGCGAACCGCGGGTTTTTTCCTGGGCGCTTGCCTCGTCATAGCCACAACACAGAAGCACGGGGATACGCGCGTTTATGGCCTGCATCTCCTTGAAGGCATCCTCCCCGCCCTTGCGCGGCATGGACAGGTCAAGAATGACGAGATCGATCTCATCCATGTGCTCGCGGAATATCCGTACCCCCTCGATGCCATCGGGTGCCACCAGAACGCGGTAGCCGAGCGGCTCCAGGGCGCGCTGGGCAAGCGACCGCAGCATTTCCTCGTCGTCCACGAACAATACGGTGTGATGCCTGGCATCGCGCGGCCGGGGCGCCTCCTCGGTGCCGCGCCGCTCGCGCTCGGGCGCGGCCGGCAAGACGATGCGTACGGTCGTGCCGCGCCCGGAGACCGTATCGACATCGATGCCGCCACGGTAGGCCTTCACGATGCTCAAGACCACGCTAAGCCCTATACCTCGGGCGCCCTCTTTGCTGGAAAAAAATGGCTCGAAGATGCGCCTGACGAGGGCCGGCTCCATGCCGCGTCCGGTGTCGGAGACCTCGAAGACGGCATGCGGGCCTGGTTGCGGCCGGCCATAGGCAAATAAATCGGCGACGTCGTCTGCGATATCCATGCGGTCCGTGGTGATCGACAGGGTGCCGCCGTTATCGGCCATCGCCTCGCTCGCGTTCAAGCACAGATTCAACATCACCTGTTGGATTTCGGAGGGGTCGGCCTCGATTGGGGGAATATCGGGTCGCAGGGCCTTGCGCACCACGATGGACTTCTGCATCTGCGACCTCAGGATGACCAGCATCGTGGTCACCATGCTGTTCAGGTAGACGGGCTCCAGAGACCCCTTGCCCGGCCCCGCGAAATCCAAAAGCTCACGGTTGAGCTCGGCGGCGCGCTCCGAGGCCTGGATGATGGTCTCGATGTCCTTTTGGACCGCATGCTCGGGCGCCAACGCCATGCGCGCCAGCTCCGCGCTCCCCACGATGCCGGTGAGGATGTTATTGAAATCATGGGCGATCCCGGCCGCCAATACCGCCGTGTTTTCGTGCTTTTGCGACCTTATGACGAGTTCGCGCAACCGTTGCGCATTATCCTCGGCCTCCCGGCGCCGCGTCACGTCGCGTGACACCACGACCCAATATCCGGGTATCGTCAGCGGGGCGGCCGAGAATTCGGTCCAGCGCATCCCGCCGTCGCCTCGGTAGTCGACGAGCTCGGCGCGCACCGGCTCTCCTGCGCGCATCTCATGGCGTATCTCGTCTAGCTTGCGCTTATCGGTCCGTGGGCCGGGCGCCAGGCATAAAAGCTGATGATCCTCTTCCGCGTCACTTGACGCGCCCATGCGGCGAACACAGGCGGAATTGCGGTAGATGACCTCATACCCCTCCGTCGACCGGTTGCGCGCCACCAATAGGGACTCGTCCAGGTAAGATAGGGCTTCGCCCAGAAGCTCGCGACCCACGCGTCCCCGCAAAACGCCGTGCAGGCGCGCGCCGAGCCGCTCGCCCTGATGGCGCGACACGACATCGAGCGCCCCCCAACGCAGGCCCGCGGCGACCAGATCATCATCGGCGTCCTGGGCGGCCACGATCACGGGCCGAACCACCACGTCCTGCACGGTATCCCGCCAGACGCTAAACACCGACTCGCTGACGATAATGACGTCCAGCGCGAGGTCATGGAGTCGAGCGCGCGCCGTGGGCGCCCAAGGTAGCTCCTGGATGTCCAGGGCTATTTCCTCATGGCGACAAATCTTGGCCACCCACGCTGGGTCGACGTCGAGACATAGGACCGACAAGATTGGCTTGGCGACACTCATGCAAGATACTCGGTTTTCAGGTTGAAAAACGTCGGGGCCGCTGTGGCGTTACGGCGAGCGGAAACGAAGCACGAAACGCGTGCCCGTAGCCCCGGTATAACCCAGCGACAAAGGGGCCCCGGCGGCGCTTGCCAGGGCATGGGCGATGGCAAGTCCGAGACCCATGCCGCTCGTGCGCGTCGTCGTCAAGGGCTCGAACAGGCGCTCGCGCACCTCGTCGGGCAGGCCCGGACCACTATCCTCCACCCACATCTCGGCCTGATCGCCCACCTGATGGACCTGCACATACAGGCTGCGCGCGACCGGCGGCGGCTGCTCGGACAGTATCTGCAGGGAATTCAGGATCAAATGATCAATGGCCTGCACAAGAAACTTGGGATCCGCCACCACCATCGTATCGTGCCCCGCGTCGAGCGCGAGAGTGACCCGCGACTGACGCGCGAGCGGGCGCACCATCTCCGCGACCTCGGTTAGCACTTCGGTGAGACTGATGGGGCGCCGGGCGATCTCCCCGGAAAACTCCGAGATCTGGGACACGACCCGGCGTACCCGGACATTGATGCGCTCGAGCTGTTCGAGCACCTGCTGACGCACCTGATCGGTATCGGCCCCAGGGGACTCCAGGGACTCTATGAGGAGATGGATATTATGGAGGGGATTGCGCACATCGTGGAGGACGGCCGACAGACTGATCCATAAGGCCTGGTTGCGCTCGACGCTCATGAGCCGTTGTCGGAATCCCTCCGAGGTCACCAGCGCCTGCGCGAGCTTCGTGCGGGCATGCCACCAGGCGCTAAACGCCCCTACCCCTCCTCCCACCAAGGCCGGCACGCCGAACAAAAGAAACGCCGGATCGCGCGGTGAGACGAGCGCATCCAGTAACCGGTAATGATAGCCTACGGCGCCAACAATGAGACCCAGAACGACGCCGCCCAGGGTATAGAGCGCGCCGCTGAGATCTTGTCGGAAGACCCCCTCGAGCTGCCGCGCGCCGCGTAGATACAGCAGGTTGGAACGGTTTGCATGGCCACTGCCACGACGTCCGATAGTCTTGCGCTGGCAATGGGCCGCATGACCGCGACCATCCTGCTCGGGGCAACTTCCTGTCATGAATCCGTTCCTCTTGGCCGCCGCCACGAAGCCTGATTCGAAATACACGCCCCCGCGTATCCTGTGGATCGGATGGGGCGAGCCGGCCAACCTTGGCCTTGAGCTCTCCAGAAATGGCGGAGAGGGTGGGATTCGAACCCACGTGGGGCGATGCCCCCAACAGATTTCGAGTCTGCGCCGGTATGACCGCTTCGGTACCTCTCCCCGGGACGGTAAGCTTAACCGGTGTCGCCAAGAAAGGATAGAGGGGGTATGATCGAGCCCATGCGCACGCCCGGCTTCAGAATGAAGGGGACAGGGCCCAGGCCTTTGCCATGGTTCCGCACCCCATATTAAGAACCCTGGCGCTGGCCGCCTTTGCGGCGGTCATGCTCGACGGGTGCTCCTCCCGCCACGCCCAGCCAAAGCTCGTGCGCCTTCCAGACCAGAAACACCGGGAATTGGTCGTCCTGACGCGCAGCGGCCCTACGACCTATTACGAAGGGGCACAGGGACCGGCGGGCATGGAATACGACATGGCCCGGGATTTTGCCGACTACCTCGGACTGAAACTGAAGGTCAAGGTCATCGCCCGCGACCAGGGATTGATGCAGGCCCTGGCCGCCGGAGAAGGCGACCTCGTAGCCGGTCTTACGATCACATCAGCGCGGAAACAGGACGCGCGCTTTGGTCCGCCCTATCAAATCGTCCACGAAGAGATTGTGTACCGTGCCGGTACCCGCAAGCCGGCCAATGCCCGCGCCCTGATCGGGCGGCCGATCGAGGTGGTGGCGGGATCGAGCGCGGCCGCGGCGCTCGCGGGCCTACGCCCGACACTGCCGCATCTGGCCTGGACCGACACCACTCACATGCAGGCCGACGAACTGTTATTCCTGGTGTGGCAGGGCCTATTGCGCTTCACGGTCGCCGACTCCAATGTGGTCGCGGTCAATCGCCGCTACTACCCGGCGCTACGCGTCGGCTTCACGGTCGGGCCGCCACGGGAATTGGCCTGGGCATTTCCGAAGAAACGCGACACCAAGCTCTACCGCGCCGCCTTTCGCTTCTTTACGCAGTTGCGGCGCTCGGGGCAGTTGGCCGATCTGATTGCCCGCTACTATGGCGTTACGCGGCTCAACTACGTCCATATCCACACCTATCTGAGGCGGGTTCGGGTGGCCCTGCCACTCTACGCCCCGCTCTTTCGGAGCGCTGGCGCCCGCTATCACATACCCTGGCGCCTGCTGGCCGCCGTGAGTTATCAGGAATCGCGCTGGGAGGCCAACGCCGAATCGCCGACCGGCGTTCAGGGTCTCATGATGCTGACCAACGATACCTGTCTCTCGGTGGGGGTGACGGATCGCCTGAACCCGCGGCAGAGCGTCGACGGAGGGGCGCGCTACCTGCGCGCGCTCCTCGACGCCCTGCCCGCCGATATCCCGCAACCCGACCGGACCTGGATGGCGTTGGCCGCCTACAACATCGGCCTCAACCATCTCGAGGACGCGAGGTGGCTGACGCGCGAGCAAGGGGCCAATCCGGATCGCTGGACGGACGTCGAGCAACGCCTGCCGCTCCTCGAGGATCCTTGGTGGTTCCGCAAGACCCACTATGGCTACGCCGCGGGCTATACGGCCGTGCAATACGTCAACCGCATCCGGGTCTACTACCGGATCCTGCGCCACCTCCACCAAACCTCGGGGACCACGCGCTCGCTACTCTTTCAATTGAGCGAGCCCGCGATCTGAGCCGTCGGCGCGGCGGGCGCGGAAGAAATCGCGCAGGAGCGCCTCGCATTCCGCCGCCAAGATGCCACCGGTGACCGATACGCGATGATTGAAGCGGGCGTCGTCTGTGAGCATGAAGGCCGAACCCGCGGCCCCCGCGCGCGGATCCGTCGCGCCAAACACGAGGCGCGCGACGCGTGCGTGCACCAGTGCCACGGCGCACATGGCGCAGGGTTCGAGGGTGACATACAAGACGCAATCCTTGAGGCGATAATTGCCAATCCGCGCGCCGCCTGCGCGCAAGGCCAGGATCTCGGCATGGGCGGTCGGATCATGAAGGGCGATCGGACTGTTGCCGGCGCTCGCAAGCGCGGTGCCGGCGCGCACGAGAACCGCGCCAACCGGCACCTCGCCCGCGCGTCCGGCATCCACGGCCTGCGCCAGCGCCACGCCCATCCAATGCGCGTCGTCCCGCGCCCCCGTCTCCTCGATGTCTTTCGTCATCCGCGTCCGCTGATTCCTGGATAAAACGAGATCCCAAGCTTCCGGCCCCCGACCCACACGACGCCCGGCGCAACCCGTCAGGACTGCTTATAGTAGTACGATGATGCCGCATGCGGGACCGATACTCGAGCTTCTTGGTGCGCGAGCATGATCTTGGCATGGACGACGACGTGTCGCCCGTGGTGAGAAGTCGATAGCCCCGACCAGGGCATCGGCTCGCCGCAATCATGACCCTCTCGCGGGGCGCGGGTCATGGTCAGGCCGCGGTCTGGCGATTCGGGCATTCGCCTGCGGACCGCTTAACCGCTCTCGTTTTCGGTCTCTTCGACGAAACTATGGGCCGAGGTCTCGGGCAACGCCCGAGGCGGGATCAGGAAAAGCCACGCGACGAAGGCAGCCGCCAGACACAGCCACATCGAAACCCGCAGCAGATTATCAAGACTGACGGTATGCGCCTCGACCGACAAAAATCCCTGCAAGGCCTCAAGCGATCCGGTGGTCGTGTGTCCATAACGCGAGGCCTCCGCGGCCAAGGCATTGCTCGCCCGCGCGCTGCCGCGCGACCAATAGACCGCCAGCACCGTCACGCCGATATTGGCGCTGAACACGCGTATGAAGTTCGCGGTGGTGGCCGCCGCCGGTACCGCGGCGACCGCGATCTCGGACATAACGATCATGGTCAGCGGCACGAACAGGATGCCGACCCCGAGCCCGAGGACGACCAATGGCCAGAACAGATCGGATAGGGCGCTCCCGGGATGCACCGACAACGTGCCATAGGCGCCGCCCAGCAGCAGAAAGCTCAGGCTCGCCAGGCGCCGCAGGCCAAACAGGCCCCGCAGATGATCGAGGGCCGCCGACAAAGGTAGCGCCCCGAGGCCCACCGGCAGCAACAGGATCCCGCCCCACAGGCCGTTATACCCAAGGTCCTCTTCGGCCCACAACGGCAGGATCGACGCCCACCCCATGAATAGCGCCCACCCGAGACTCAAAAGCAACAGCCCGAGCACATAATTGCGGCGCCTCAGATAATGGAACTGCAGTAGCGGGTGACGCGCCCGCGCCTCATACCAGCCGAACAAATAAAGGCAGACGACGGCCGCGAATGAGGCGTCGCGGATGAACGGCGAGTACCACCAGCCGTGCTGCTCACCCTGATCCAGCGTCACCTGGAGCGCCATGAGGCCCGCATAGAGGAGCGCGAAGCCAAGGAGATCGAAGGGTCGCGCCTCGGATGCGGGCGGCATCGCGGTCTCCCGGATACCACGACTGCCCGCCCACAGCGCGACGAGCCACAGCGGCACCGTCAATCCGAAGATCAGATGGAAACCGGCCGTGGTCGCAAGCCAACCGCCGATCGCCGGTCCGACGAAAAACGGCAGGAGCATGGCGTTGCTCCAAAACACGGTGACGATGCCATGACGACGCGCCGGGGTGGCGGCGAGAAACGCGCTCTGGCTCAAGGGCACGAGAAGGCCCGCGCCCAGGCCCTCCATGGCCCGCGAAATCAGCATGACCCATAGATTGTGCGTGAACGCGCCCGTGAGGCTACCGGCCGCCGCCAATCCCACCGCCCCCTGGAAGACCCGGCGTCGGCCGAAGCGCAGCGTGCTCCACGGCATAAGCGTGATGCCAAGCGCCCAGTGCACCACGAAATACGTGAGGGTCCATAGCGCCCGGTAACTGCTGGTGGCGAGACCACCACCAATGTAGGGAAAGATGGCCTGCACCCCCGCCCCCTCGAAGGAACCGAGCGCCAGCGCCAAACCCACGCCCCCAAACAGGGCGGCTAATCGCGTGGGTTGGGGATCGGGTTCGCGAGACAGGGGAAGCGAGGACACACTTTAGTATATCACTATATGGCTATACGTTATAGAGAAGCGCCGACGCCAAAGAGGGGTTCGCGCGGCGTGGCCAGGGCAAGCGCCCCTCAGTCCTCGTATCCAGCGCCCGTCTCGAGGCCCGCGTTTCGTTCCGTAAAGGCCCTCCACTCCGCCCCGCCAAGCGGGGCAAGGGGGCGGTTGATGAGCGCCGGCAGCTCCCGGGCCGCCTCCTGATAGCGCGTCAAGGCCGCGAAGTCCGCCGGATATCGCTGCGCATCCACCCCGACCAACCCCCGGACCGTCGGGCCCGCCGCACGATCTCTCGCCAACCGGCGACGGGCTCGAGATCGACCGACACGACTCCATCGGAAATAACCACAGATGGATGTAATCAAACGGCGGCCGACCTTCCAGGTAGGCGCGCAAGGCGCCCGCCGACGGGTGCGCGGTGAACATCATCCAGAACGACAGGTAACCGCGCGCGGCGGCAAGCTCGGGCTGCATGAGGATGAAGGACAAGCCCGGCAGGCCGCGCGGCGCCACTCCCCGGCAGCGATACCGGTGGGCGTAGAGATCGTCCACGACCGGGCTCAGGTCTTCGGATTTCTGAGCACGAAGACCCGCCAATGGACCCAGCGCGCGCGGCGATTACGCCCGCGCACATGCAAGGCCGCGCAGCGAGTGGTCGTACAGGCGAGAACCCGCCCCCTCCTATTGGTCACAAGAAGCGTGATAAGGGGGTTGCTCGTCACACACCGTCCGTCGTGAGGCGCCGGGCGGGCGTTGGTGCCCAACGGAATCACGGCTGGCGCTCGGGGGCTTACCCATAACCCATCATAGGCGGTGGCTGTGGGACCGACCCCAAAGACCTGCGCCTTCTCCCGCGGTCCCGCAAGCATCACCGACTTCGGCCGCCAAGTCCCCTGGTAATACCCACCGCCGTTATTCCCAGCGCCGGTAAAAAACAATACGCCGGGGTGACGCCTGAGGAGATGAGCCAGACCTTGCGCCTTGACCGTGGGCGTGAAAAAGATGGGCTGGGGATTGATATCATCGACCACGATAGCGGCGTGGAAGTCCGTAATGAGGGTTCGCGCACAGGCCACGGTGCGACGAGCGGACCCGCCGGGACAAAACCCCAGATGGGCTCGCGGCGCCACGTCGTGAACGACTTGCGGCATCCAGTCCCCTTCATCCCCCTGACCGTAACCCCGAGGGAAGGCGACGTCCGGCGGCACAATCCCTTCCCTTACCAGGCTTCGATAGTTCCGGGCACCGTTGGAGATCACGCCCACACGGACACCTTGCCCCTCATCCCCGGCCTGCCAGAGACGCGTAACGCGCAGGATGCGTGTCAGGGGCGGCATGCGGAGCGAGGCTTGCGCGGACACCAAAAAACCCAGACACGAGGCTATCGTCACCGCCCCAGGCCCGGTGAAGCCCGCTCTCGTTACAGTATCAAGGCGCACGACCCATCCACCGCCTGGTACACACCATCATCCGCCTCATGGGCTGCAGTCCGAATCAATACTCGGTCGGCCTTCGACACGAAGTCCCCCAATTTCTCCATAAGCGGCGTCGAATAGGTCGCATACTGCCGCTAGCGGCAAGGCTGTCGTCCGCCAAAACACCATAAACCGTTGGCGATAATCGGCCGTTGGGGCCGGGATTGGGGTCGGGAACCCAGGAATGCTGCCCGGAATCACCATAGGGCCCGCAACAGCAATTCCCACGAAATGCAGATCGACCCCTTGAATAACGAGCAAGAAAGCCCCCACGACGTAAGCGGCAGTAAGGGCCGTCCACATCCCGGGCGTCATAGCGAGGACCACGACCCCGCCTGCAGGGGCGCACAACGAGCGCATGGACGCCCAGACCGCCACCGAGCCATCTACACGATCCCGGCCCATCATATGGTACCCGCGAGTAGTAGTAGGACCGCTATATTCCCCTAGGGGCCGCCAATCTAGCCTGGAGATGTTGCCGGCGAACGCTGTACATTGGACATAGAGGCCGCGAGTTGATGCCCGGATTTGTGCGCCACCCTGGGATTCCATAAAATACAGACACGCACCGTTCCATAAGTCCCAATGGTACTCACAAATAGCCCACGACGAGCCTTCTCGTAGCATCAGAACCCATCGGGCTACTTATGTCGTTGTTGAAGCGCTGGACCGTCGCGAAGACGCGGCTGCCAGTCGCGAAACTTGGGTATAAAGGTACCAGTTGATAAGAAGACCGACCCCCGTAAAAATCCACGTTTGGATCATGGGCCCTGGCTCTATGCGGACGAAAAGGCTCAAAACGTCGAATATGATCACCGTGAGGATGAGTCCCTTGACAAACCCTGGCCTGTCAACAAGCAAGCTCCTTATACGTATACCCGTATACATGTACAGCAGGGCGAAGCTAAGATTGTACACGCCCAAAAACCATGCCGATGCGGTGCCAGCCTTTAGCGCAACCGCCAGTGCCACGGGGGCGCCGACAAGCCAGATGATGCCAACGAGAAGAAAGTATACTCGAAGTGATTTCTCTGATTCACGCATAGAACCCTCCTATTTCTGTCACAGAAACACGTATTATCGGACTCATTCTTACTTTGGGTCCAACGTCCATGCAAAACTCCTATTTTTCAGAATCGCCGGCCCTGATTGCTGTTGCACCCCTACTCCGCCATAGAGGTCCATTCTCGACTCAATGACGCGACTCTACCCGAAGTAGCATCACAGCATAGTTCCATGGACAAACTAGGGAGTTCATTTTACCAAAACGATCATTTCGATTCTCATATTAGCATATACATTGCGCCATACCCCATGCCGCCGAACTCGGCAACACCAAAATGCAAAACGATGTCCTACCAAAATGAGGCCGCGCTTTTTTGCTCGGACTGGCCATCATCTATTGGCACAGGCCCCCTAACTCCTTGATCATTGGATTCAGAAACATCGCGTACTTGTGCCACAGACCTATTGAACGCGTGTAAATAGGTTCCCTAACCTGCTGATAGTTCGCCGTATGAACAAACCGCTTATTTTTATGCAACTCGAGGCATTCCGGATCCCATACAAGGCCACAGAATTCTAAAAGTCCGCGCACTGTTTCCTCTGTGTCGGATACCATATCTTCGTAATGAACCTCGAATATTCTATCTCCGAGCACATGCTTCCTTGTGCTTCATCATCTGGTGATATTGCGCGAAAAACCATCCGGCGTCCACAAGATCATAGCTGAACGAATTTCCCTCCACAAAATCTTTGAAATAACAAGATAACAGGGTATCTCTTGGGTCGCGAACACAGTGAACGATCTTTGCCTTCGGAAATAATGAGGAAATGCTCCAGATGGAACCTCTTCGTTATCTTCCGGCCAGCGGCGAATCATCTTATCTATGAGTGTAAGCCCTCCCGCGCCATACGCCATTGGATGGCTCGAAATAATCTTCTCTGTCAAGCTTGTCCCAGAACGTGGCATACCAACAATAAAATCAGCTCACTGCCATCAACTTTAGACTGAGGGGCATTCCGTAAATACTCGCCCGTAAACACTGCTCCATGACGAGCCCGCGTAGCCGCCAGCCCTGCCGTCGCGCCAGCCGCTTCAGATCATCGACCAGCGCCGGCTCGACCCCGTTCGGCTTCCGGCGCCCGGTCGTTCGGCGACGGAGGCTGCCAAGCCCGCACGGCGGCCGCCTCGCGCCCCAGATAGGCCCGAATGCGCTCGCTACCCTGATGGTATTCCTGGGGAGACATGCCGCCCGCGCCGCCAAACGGAAAGACATGCCGCGGCCCGTGGCGATGCACGGGCCATCGTGAGCGGCAATCGACGATGTACAACAGGGTCGCGCCGCGCGCAAGCGTCTCCGTCAGAAACCAGGCATAGGCGTGCGGAAACCGGCGCCACTTGAACCGGAAGTAGCTCATGCCCGCGATCATGAGGCGATCCTGGTTCGCGTCATGCATATGCCGCCATTGCAGGTCCAGATGACGCCGCAGGATGCACTCCGCCAGGGGCGGCGCCCACGCGGCATCGCCAGCCGGATCATCGGGGGAGATGCCGCCCCGCCGCACCGGCATGAGAAAGGTCTGGGGAAGCCACGGGGCCCCGAGGGCCGCCGCCGGCGATACCGCCTCGAGCACCCCGCTCATCCGGCACAGGGACCGGCGCAGGCGTTCTGGCACACGATGGGCGAGCGGCCCATGCCGCGCACGATCGCCCTGAGGGGCCTTGGCATGGTGGCGATGAGCGCGCAATCCCTGCCCGCCAGCGCCTACGCGGTGGCCCGCGGCATGCTTGATGCCGAGTCGAAATTGGCGATGTGGCAGCACGGGGAAGCGCTCATGACGGCGGCCGCAGAAAGGGTCGAGACAGCCACGAAGGCATCGGGCGCGGCGTAATGGACCACATGCCCGCCCCCTTGATCACGCGCAACTCGCCGTGAGGCATAAGGCCCGCGAGGTACCGCGCCCAGCGCATCGGCACCAAGGGGATCGCCCTCGCCGCGCACGATGAGCGTCGGGGCAGCGATCCCCGGCAGCTTATCCTCGACACGATCGGCCAGCGCCACGCGTGCCGTATGCCGAGCGCCGGCATCCGCGGTCGGGCCCTGAAGAACGACGCGGTCGATGCGCTCCGGGCGCCGCACGGCAAGCTCGGGCATAGGCAAGAGATGGTGGGGCTTCGCGCTACGGCCGTAGCCTTGGAAGATCAACCGCCAGCCTGAGTCTGTGCGGCGGGCAGCATGTGGCGGACTGGGATCACGAGTCCGTGCATGAATACGACGGGACTTGCGGCGCCGCGCGTGCGGGTATTGCTCACCGCCCAAAGGATACCCCAGCGCGTGCCGACCCTGTTGCCCCGCAACGGCCCGTGAGTTGCCCTCACGACATACTCTTTCGCGTGGTCGGCATTGATGGCTTGGGCGCCGGGGTTCGCCGGTCCTGCCTGGCCATCCCCACCCCTTTTAGGCAGTATGCGCGGCCGCCGCCCCGCCAGCCGGCCTAGGACGGCACCCCGGGCCATGACCTGGTCCCCGTCAGCGTCTCTTCCAGGCCGGCCGCCGAAACCATTGCGCCATGCGCCCCACGCTCACCCGGAACACCGCCCTCACCGACGGGGGAACGCGCGTGACCCGCGCCAGGAAATGCGCGAAGAACACGATTGCGAGGGCGGGTATCAGGAACAGGGCGACGATCGCCACCTCCCACTTCATGGGCACGGCCCGGTTCGTGTCGGGCGTCGTCACGTCGGACGGGGTCGGCGGCTCCCATTGATTCTTCCCTGCCGCAGCCCCGCTTGGCAAGGAGGTGCCCAGGGCCCGCGCGGCCGCCGGGTATTGCGCGCGCATGCGCTTTGCGGCCGCCACGTCCTCGAGGTCCAGCAATGTGGTCGTCGACGAGGTGCCCCGCCACACCTTGACCTCCGCGCCGTCGGGCTCTATCCAGCGCGCCACCACCGGCCCGTGGGCCACGTTGCCGCTCACAGCCGTCGGTCGCCCGTACTTATAGGTCACCATCCCAATAATGTTCTTCACCTGTCGGGTGTTGTTAATGCTCGGGAAAGTGTACTGCGCGATCGCAAAGCGCCCGCCGCGCGTGAAATTGACCGAAAGTCGGCTAGCCCCTTGCAATTTTGCCGGTTGGCCGTTGATCCTGTAGGTGTCGAACCACTGCTCAGACTCCTTTGCCGACCCCTGGAAGCCCGCGCGTGACAGCGCGGCATTCACGCTTGCGCGTGTCGCCCCGACCACCGGCACCCCGAAAAACGCCACCGAATGCGCGCTTGCCGCGCCCACGCCCAACATCATCACGACGACCGCCACCGACAACTGCCGCCAACACCATTCCGCCTGTCTCACGCTCACACTCCTCTGCGGCTTCGCCACGGCATCCGTCCGTTTGCGCCCGTCAAAGCTCCTGTCGTCCCGCCGGTCGCGAATAATCCCCATACTCCTCGCTCTCCGAGACGCCCACGACACCCGAAACCCATTGCCAAAAATGCCAGGACACGAGACACATCGTCGGCAAAGACAGACCTGTCATGACCGCCCCGGCAATATGTATATCCGCTACGCGCGACATGCCCCACAGCAACGGCGTGCCAATCGACGGGTTCATGCCCTTCATGGCGCTCCAAAACCACATCGTGCCCATGGCCATCATCGCAAACTCCATGGCCCATACGTACAATCCCTTGTGCAAGTGATTCTGCAGATTCGGAAAGGCCGGTAGCGCCCGCAGGGACTGCATCCACACGACCATGCCAAGCGCCAGGTAGACTCCAGGCAGCACGCCGAATACCAGCGCGTTATGCAGCCCCAGCGCCATTTGATCCGTCATGTCCCACAACACCAAAATGATGGCGAGCGCGACTGTCGTAACCGCCGGGCGGTGCAATATCCGCAAAATCGACCACCATGGTCCCTTGACGCGTACTGAATCCACAAGCGAAAACGGGATCCCGAGCACGATCAGGGGCGCCGCAAACTCGAATTCGCCCATGAGCTTCACCGTATAAAGCGTCATGGAGCGCCCCACGAAATCATTCAAGGGCGACTCCCATAGCGCCAAGGTGAGCAGCAACCCCGACACGAATGACCATACATGTCCCGCCGACCAAGCCCGCGCATCGCCCCCGCCGGCCCGATACCGATCATGGCGCGCCAAATACGCGCGCAGCGCGACCAGCGCCGCAAGCCACGGCAATGGATTCAGGTCCGCCGCCCAAAAGCGCCACGTCCCGGCATCAACCCCGGCGGCGCCATAACCCACGTAATAAGCACCCACCCAAATAACGCCCAGAGGCGCGAGAAGCATCCAGCGCCACGCAAGGCTGCCACGACCCTCGCCCGCCATCGTCCCCGTCCCGCTCATGTCTCGCCGCCCTCCGTTTCCGCCGCGCCCAAGGCCCGACGTCCAAAATCCGCTGCCCGCCGTTCTCACACCAAGCCGGCGCGGGCTCTTCTTGAATTCGACCAAGCCCCGCGTTCTATCGTACACCGCCCATCAAGGACTGTTCCGGCGTTCGCCAACCGCCGTTCCCATGCGATTCGCAGCAGGAATTCCCATGCCTGAGCACGCTCGTGAAGCCTGCCGGGCGCCTGCCGACATCCGCGAGCACGGCGGAATACCCTTAAGGCCGGTATCCCATCGAGGGGTTCTCGTTCATCGACCGTCCACGCTTGCCTTGGCGCGCCGGCCGGGACTGAAATCCTCGCGCGCGGGTTGCGCAAAAAAGCCGGGGGCCATGACGGCGCCCCGGCCCTTTCTTGCGCGTCAGGGGCTCGGCATCATCCGCTCTGCCCCCAACCACTTCCGTGACGCCGTCGCTTACTTGACGACGATCTTTCCGAACATGCCAGTGGCGGCATGACCCGGGATCTGGCAGACGTAGTAATACGTGCCGGCCGTCGGGTGCCAGGTGAACGTGGCATAGCCAAACTTGCCATCCTTCGGCACCGGCGAGAAGCCCGTCCCGACCACGATCGGCGTGATCTGCGGCATCACCGCGTACGGCGGGCCCTTCTTCGTCACGTCGAAGCTATGCCCGAAACCCTTGTTGGTGTTGATGAACGTAAACTTCACCGTCGCACCCGCCGGAAAGTCCAGCGTCGGGTTCTTCACGTGATGAATCTCGAAGCTCGGGAACGGGAAGCCCGGCAGCACGGCGGCCGCCACGACATTCGCGGTCTTTCCGTAGGTCACGGTGGTCCCGCTTACCTTGCCGTTATCCTTTCCGAGCATCGCCTTGACCTGGGGAAGGGTCGCTTCCTTGAACGCGCTCGTCGGCACCAGCGCCGCGCATGCAACGCCCACGCTCAACACCGCGCCCGCCACCATGGCCACGCCCTTGGCGACGCGCGTCCGCTTCATGCTCTCCATCGTTCCTGCATTGCTATTCATACATTCTCCTAAGTACACCACATGTGAACGTGACTCGATCCCGCTTTACGCCGAATTCCCAGCCACTCTGTCGTCGCCGCGCGGGCCTCGCTTCATGCCCGACCGACGTTAGGTTTTGCGTACGCTAGGCCTAGGCACGCCCACCGCGGGCGTCCCACACCCGCGCCGCTTATGTTACCATTCGAACGGCAATGTAATATCCACCGAGGGCGATTGTCGCCCACGCCAACAGCAAAAGCAAGACGAGGTTGCCGCTCAGCGACTGGCCATCGTCGGCCATCTCATCCATATTCACGTGCTCGATTTCGTTCATGTGTTCCTCCTTATCCTGCCGCTCTTTCCCGCTTCGTCGGCCCGCGCGCTCACAGTCCAACCATGTAGTGATCCGCCAGCAACGCCGCAAACAAAATGGTCAAGTAGGCAATGGAATATCCGAACATGCGCATCGGGTTGTGCCGGTCCGGCGCATAGAGAAGCCGCAACGCATGATATAAAAACCCTACACCCAATATGTCGGCGCCGATGATGTAGGGCTTGCCGGC
>DAHWGZ010000209.1 GCA_027335965.1 Acidiferrobacter sp. | reverse complement strand
CTCCGGACGGCGGCTTGCGCGTCCGACGGCGACGACGGCGGCGGGGGCGGGCTTCCGCGGCGGCGGCACGCGGCGGCGGGATCACGGGCGCGGGCGGCGGGTCGGTCGGCTCGTCCGACGCGGGCCGTGGCCGGACGCGGTAGGCAACCAACAGGCCGGCCTCGAACAACGCCCACATGGCAAGCGCCAACACCGTCTGCGAGAAGGCATCGGGGGGCGTGATGATGGCGGCCACCACAAAGGCCCCGAGGATGACGTAACGGCGCTTGCCCGACAGCGTCTCGGGGCGCAAGACCCCCATGAGCACCAGCAGCACGATCGCCACCGGGACCTCGAAGGCGAGACCGAACGCGAAGAACAGGGTCAGGACGAAGCTCAGGTAATGATTGATGTCGGTCATGACGCGCACGCCCGTGGGGGCGGCGTGGGCGAAGAATCCGAAGGCCAGGGGAAAGATCAGGAAATAGGCGAACGCCATGCCGAGGTAGAAGAGCAGCGTGCTCGACACCAACAACGGCGTGACCATGCGGCGCTCGCGTTGATAGAGCCCGGGGGCCACGAACGCCCACACCTGGTAGAGGATGTAAGGGACGGCCACGGCCACGGCGGTGGCAAGGGCCAGCTTCAATGGCGCAATGAAGGTCGCCGGGAGGTTGGTGGCGATCATCGCGCCGTTGCGCGGGAGCACGGCGGTCAGGGGGCGCGCCAGCAACCGGTAGAGGGTGTTGCGGAACGGGAACAGGCCCACGAACAGTACCAGCACCGCGATCGCCGATCGCATGATGCGTGTCCGCAATTCCAGGAGGTGTTCGATGAAGCTGGCTTCAACGCCCTCAGACGCCTTCGCCGCCATTACCCTTCTCTACGTGGGAGGTCCCGGCTTGCGCGCGGTGGGATGGCCGTCTCCGCCCGCGGCGGCGCCGCCGCCGCGAGGGCGCGGGACGCGGGCGGCGCGGGACGTCGGGAGAGGCCTCGAGTGCCGGCGGTACCTGATCCGGGCTTTCGTCGCCGAGCGACTCCTGCCACTCGCTGGGTATCGAGTCCTGGAGCAGGGCCTTGGTGCGCTGCCACTCCTGATTCAGCTCGCGCAGGGGCGCGAGGTGCTCGGTTCCGACCTGACCGTCGAGATCCGCTTTCATCTTTGTCATGAAACGCCGGGCGCGCGCCACCCAACGCCCGGCGCCGCGCGCGACATCCGGCAAATGGCGCGGATCGAGGACGATGACCGCGACGAGCCCTATGATCAGGAGCTCCGTGAAACTGAAATCGAACATCGGCCCCCAGGCCTAACCCTTGCGTGCGCGCGCCGGTCCCTTGGCCTTGGATCCATCGGCGGCACGGGCCTGCCCCTCGATGACGCGGCCCGTGTTGGCGGTTGGGGCGGCCGCAGCCTCCTCCTCGCCATTCGCGGACTCTTCCTTCATCGCGCTCCGAAAACTCTTGATGGCGCCCCCGAGGTCGCTGCCGATGTTGCGCACCTTGCTCGTGCCAAAAAGCAAGACCACGACCGCCAGGATGATCAACAAATGCCAGATACTGAACAAGTCCATCGCCGCCTCCTAGAAACCGGGCAACCGGCCACCGCCCAGCACATGGATATGCAAATGGGGGATCTCCTGGCCGCCGCCAGGCCCCGTGTTGATGATCGCCCGGAAGCCATCGTCGAGACCGGCTCGGCGCGCCACTTCCGGCAAAACCGAGATCGCATGCGCCATGAGCTCGGCATGCTCCGGCCCCACTTCGTCCAGGCTCGCGATGTGCTGGCGCGTAATGACGAGCATATGGACCGGGGCCTTGGGATACTTGTCGGCGATCACGATGAGCCGCTCATCCTCATAGAGTCGCGGGGCCGGGATTTGGTTTCCGACGATCTGACAGAAGATGCATGGCGCCATGGTTACCCCTCCTGGCGGCTCGCCTTTTCCTCGATACCCGACCGCCCCATCCGGGCCTTCAGTTCCGCCAGAATCCGCTCGGGCGCGATATCACGGTAGGCGAGCATCACCAAGCAGTGAAACCACAGATCGGCGGTCTCATGGATGAGGGCCGCGGGGTCATCCCCCTTGGCCGCGATGACGGCCTCGACGGCCTCTTCGCCAACCTTCTTCAGGATGCCGTCCAGACCCTTATGGTAGAGCGAGGCTACATAAGAGGTCTTGGGGTCGGCCCCCGCCCGAGCCTTCAGGATCGCATAGAGCTCGGTCAGCACATCGTCGGTCATTCTACTCCCGATCCGGGCTTTGCGCTGCCCGCCTGGTCATAAATCTCACTCGCGGCCTTAAGGACCGGATCGACGGCCACGAAGCAGTCGCCCTGCAGGGGCGAGAAAAAGCAGCTTTCGCGCCCGGTATGACAGGCGATACCCGCGACCTGCTCCACCTGCAAAAGCAGCGCATCCCCGTCGCAATCCAGCCGTACCTCCTGTAGACGCTGGATGTGGCCCGATTCTTCCCCTTTGCGCCACAAACGGCCGCGCGAACGCGACCAATAGACGGCCCGGCCCTCCGCAAGGCTCGCCGCCAGGGATTCGGCGTTCATCCATGCCAGCATCAGCACCCGCCCGCTGCGCGCGTCCTGGGCGATGGCCGGCACGAGCCCGTCGGCCGACCACTTCACCTGCGCCACCCACGGCGGGGGGCTCACAGGCGCACCTCGATACCGCAGCCGGCCATGTAGCGCTTGGCCTCGTCCACCGAGAACTCCCCGAAATGAAAGATGCTCGCCGCGAGCACGGCATCGGCATGGCCCTCGAGGACCCCGTCGGCGAGATGCGCCAGTGTCC
>DAHWGZ010000208.1 GCA_027335965.1 Acidiferrobacter sp. | reverse complement strand
ACAGGGCCGCACCCATCATGGCCCAGACCCTTATCCAACGCCTCATCGCCCACCCTCCACGACCGCGCGAAATATCATGATATCGTCCGTCCCGCGGACTCCACTGTACCCTGGCAATATCGGACGTGCAAAACCTTTCATCCCGCCGTACACCCCGCCAAGCGGCTGCGTCCCGGTGGAATGATTCCATGGGCACCGGAAGGCAAGATCACGGAAGCGGCGTGCCTAAAACCATCCCACAAAGACCCTTCGGCCACGCCTTATCATGCCGCAAAAAACCTGTCATGTCCGCATAAATCCGAGCCGTAGCCAAATAATACAAGGCCACCATGGCACCAAAGACTCTCAAGGCAATCGTGGCCACGATTGCCTTGAGAGCGGTGTGTGAGACTTGGTAGGACCGACTGGCTGCGGCATGGCACGGCGACGCCGTGAGAAGAGGATGCGGATCACGCCTTAGTAGTGCCATCGAAAGCGTCTCACGCGATCGAACCCGAAAGATGCAAAATCCCATGTTACCGGCGGCGACGCCTTTGGTTATGAGGGTGGGCCGCGGCCGCCAATCGGATATGCGCGCCCCTCATGGCCGATGCCATCGCGCGACGCGGCGAACACCGTGAAGGCGCCTGGGGTTATAATCCCCGGATAAGCGGCGTTTCCCAAGGAGGTCTTGATGCCCACCACCAGCTGTCACCCCATCGCCCCGCATCGCAAGCTGCATATTCCCGACTGGTATGTGTCGACTCTTATGCTGGAGCGGACGCTCGACGCCATCCTGCGGCGCGTCACCTTGCGTCGGGATTGCGATATTCCTTATCTAGCTGGCTACAGCCAGGACGGGCGCACGATCTACATTGATCGCCATCTGCCACGGACCTTCACGGACAAGGGACGGACAGTGGAGGTGGACCGCTACCTGATCCTCCACGAGGCCGTCGAGAAATCCCTGATCGACGAACTTGATCTTCACTACCTCCATGCCCACCAGATTGCCACCCGCGCTGAGGAGGCGGCGGTGCGCGCCGACCGCATCTCCTGGCGGGCCTACGATGCCTTCATGCAGCGCTACGTAAAAAGCGTGGGCGACGAGCGGCTGAAAAACGTCCCCCCGGATCTCGATCTCAAGCCCTATCGAGATGAACATGATCGTGATCTCATGGCGCGCATGGAAAAGGCGGAGGCGGCAGGAAACGCGCCCGCCCGGGCGCGGCGCCGCAAGCCCTGAACGGCCTTAAGCAAGCCGTCGCGGCACGACCCCGATGGGCTCTTAGGGTCACCTCACGAATCGGCCTCGCCCTTGCGAAATAGGCGCCGCATCACCGTATCGCTATCGAGTTCTTCGTTATTAAGGGCCATGGCCAGCAGCTCCCCGCCCATCACCTGCGGGGCGATAACGAGATCGGGCCGGACATGGTGCATACGCGCCATGTTCTTGCCATGGTTGACCGCCGCCACCGTGCGGGTCGCACTGTTTAGCTCCTTGACGGCGAGGACGGTGAAGGCGTTCTCCGAGTCATCATCACGCAACGCGAGCACGGCGGTGGCATCCGGGACGCCCGCCGCGCGCAACGTATCCGCGTCGCTGGCATCGCCCACCAGCACATCGGCGTCCCCGAAGGCGCCGGCATCGGCGGCACTGGCCACGACCACGGTGACCGGCAGATGGCGCGCGAGCAGCTCCCGGCAGGTATTGCGCGCGAGCGACGTGGCGCCCACGATGACATAATGATTCTTGCGTATCATCCGCTTGCCGCCCCCCTTCATCAGATCTTGCATACGCGCAGTCATGGCCGGCACGATGACCGCCGATATCGACGTGGCGAACACCGTAATACCGAGAATGATGACAGACATCACAAAGAATCGCGCGTCCGCGCTCTTTGGCACGATGTCGCCATAGCCCACCGTCGACATGGTGACCACCGCGAAGTATAGGGCGCTCGTGAGCGTCGTCACAGGCGGCGCGAACCCGCGACCGAGGACGAAAGCCCCGAACACCGCATAGCCCAGCAACAAAAGGATACTTACGATGGCAAACAGCGTCCCAGCGGCGAGGCTCGAACGATCGAAGTCCCGCTGAAACACCAGCAACACAAGCAGTACGACCCCGTTGAAAATGGTCAGGGCCTGCGAGACACCCGCACCCGCTCGCCACGCCAGCATCAATGTGGCGGCCGCAAGCAGCAAGGCCACGGTCCAGGACAGCCGCGAGCGCCAAAGCAGGCCGCCCGCGGCCCCGAACAACAGGAATCCGGCCACGACGCGCGGGGCGCTGCGCCAGGCCTCGGCGGTCAGCGTCGGTATCGCAAGCGAGGCGGCCGAAGCGGCGGTTGCCACGATATGGAAAACGGGCCCGAGATTCATGAGGCCAAGCACGATCACCACCAGGGCCACCGGCGCGTGCGGAAACCATGCGCGGTAACGCCGCCGGCGCCGCTCGAACTCTTGGCGCAGCCGCGCCCACGGCTCGAGGCGCAGCACCTCGGCCGGGATCGTGTCCTTCGAGCGTTCGGGCTTTGGAGGTCGCTTTATGCCCTGCGGCTGTTCCACTATCTCTCTCCCTCGCGTGGCCACCCTCGATGGGCACCCCGCACCGACCCGATCATACCCCCGAAGCCCGCCACAACCCGCATTCTGGCATGCCGATTAAGCCCGTACAGCCGGTGGCTGTCGGCAAATGCGCGGCGCGCCCTCTATCCCTTCGACTATCTCTTTAGAGAGGCCGTGACAGGGCACTGAAATTCCACTGCCTTTGCCGGGACTTAGCCTACCACCGCACGGCCACG
>DAHWGZ010000207.1 GCA_027335965.1 Acidiferrobacter sp. | reverse complement strand
CCTTTTCCGGGAGCCGCCATGCACCCCATGCTGAATACCGCCGTCAAGGCCGCGCGTCGCGCCGGGACGGTCATCGTCCGCGCCCTGCCCGACATCGACCGTCTGCGCGTCGAGACCAAGAGCCGCCATGATTTCGTGACCGAGGTGGACCGCCGCGCCGAGGAACGCATCATCGAGACCCTGAGGAGCGCCTACCCCGACCACGGCATCCTCGCCGAGGAAAGCGGCGCGGTCGCCGGCAACGAGTGGGAATGGGTCATAGATCCGCTCGACGGGACCACCAACTTTCTCCATGGCTTTCCGCAATTCGCGGTATCCATCGCGCTGCGCCGTCGCGGTCGTCTCGAGCAGGCCGTGGTGTTCGACCCGCTGCGCGACGAGCTCTTCACCGCCACCCGCGGCGAGGGCGCGCAGCTGAACGACCGGCGCATCCGCGTAAGCCGCGTGGCCGACCTCGACGGCGCGCTCCTCGGTACCGGCTTCCCGTTCCGCGAGAGCGATTCGGTGGCGCAATGGGTCCGATTGTTCGAGCGCGTGGCCTGCCGCACGAGCGGGGTGCGACGCGCCGGGTCGGCGGCGCTGGACCTGGCCTACGTGGCCTGCGGCCGCCTGGATGGCTTTTGGGAGACCGGCCTCAAGCCCTGGGATATGGCCGCCGGGGCGTTGCTCGTACGCGAGGCCGGAGGCCTTGCGAGCGATCTCTTCACCGAGGGCGACCCGCTCGACAGCGGCAATATCCTGGCCGCCAACCCACGCGTCTATGGCCACATGCGCACGGCCTTCGAAGACGTAACGCGCCCCGACGGCCATTAGGCGGGAGGCGCCGCGGACTCGCCCGCGGCCCCCTTTAGGGCAATGCCAGCCGCGGCCCGTGTATCTCGACGGGCGGCGCGCTTGCGGGCGCCTCCGGCTGCTGCTGCAAAGGGGCCGATGCCGGCGAGGCGGCGAATGCCGCGCGCCGCGGGGCGATCCGCAGCACGGTCTCGGTCTGCGCCTCCGCGAGCACGGCCACGCCCATGGCGTATTCGCGCGGCCGCGAGCGCCTCAACCAACGCACGGTGGCCGCCAGCCAGCGGCCGCCCCCGGAAGGATCCTTGACGCCGATCCAGGTCCCGGGGGCGGGCGGAGGGCCTTCGAGGTCCTGGCAGCTGAGCCACAGGCCCGACCGCCCGGCATCACGAATGGCCCAGGTCGTCACGCGCGGCAGGCCAAAGCCCCGCTCCCGCGCGACGGCGGCCGCCCGTGCCCGATCCCACGGCTGGTCGGGATCAGCGGAATCCTGGCGAAACCGATCGTCCGCGCGCAGCCGTCGCAGGCCGGCGAGGCCCTGGCAGACCAGGCGTTCGCCGCGCATCCGCACGCGCAAGGACCGGGGCCGCACGCCTGGCCGCCACGCCTCTCCCAGGCTCGCGCAAAGCCGCAAGGCCAGATCCGGCAGCACGCCTGCGGCGAGCCGCGGCGGCAACGGCCGGTGGGCGCGGATGTCGTCGCGCAGCCGCGCGAGCTCCGACAACACCGCGCTGGTATCGAGATACAACGAGGCCTCGCCATCCGCCGGATCCGCGGCCCGATCGGCCTGCGCGGCGATGGCAAAGCCGCTCGTTTCGCTCAGCACCGCCCGGTCGCCGACCTCGGCGATGAGTTCGCAGACGGCGTCCATGCCGCCTTCCGGCAGCGCGTAGGGGTCCGACAGACCCATGAGCAGGACTTTGGCATAGAGGCGTTCCAGCTCGAGGGTCGGGGTGCCGGCCGCCCGAAATAAGGCATGGATGCGCCGCCAGAGCCCGGGCGGGGCCGGGACATAGCCCCGATAGGCCGCGCGCAGGACCCCCGACAAGCCGCTTATGGCGCCAGCCACGGCCACGCGGCGCTCATCGGCCGGCAATTCCGCGGCAAGCGCCATCTGATATCCCTGGGCCATCTCGGAATGCAGGGTCGTGGCCAATCCCGCGGTCGCGTGCGCGTTGCCGGGACGCGCCAGCACGGCGGTGAGGTCCGCCGCCGAAAGCGCATAGTGGCGAAGAAGCGCGATGCGCGTGACGGGGTCGAGGAGCGTGGCGTTCAGCGCGCGCACCGATTGGCTAAGGAGCGCCAACGCCCGCCCGGGCTCCGCGGCCGGCAGCGCGTCGATCCAGGCCTTGAGGCGCCGCTCGCGCCATGACATCCACCGCCCTTGCCACCCCTCAATCGCATCCATTGGTGAGGATTCCTTAGTAGCAGACTGGGCCATAGTATCCACCGGCGCGAGAAAACCGCAAGGGCGCGGTTTCCTGCGGCCACAGCTTCGCCTAATATGGCGGCTTTTGGGAGGACAGGCGTCATGACCTACGTGGTCACCGAGAACTGCATCAAGTGCAAATACACAGACTGCGTAGAGGTTTGCCCGGTCGATTGCTTTCGGGAAGGCCCCAACTTTCTCGTGATCGATCCCGACGAATGCATCGACTGCACCCTATGCGTCCCGGAATGCCCGGTTGGCGCGATCTTCTCGGAAGACGAGATCCCCGAGGAACAGCGCGACTTCATTGCCCTCAACGCCGAACTTGCCAAGGCCTGGCCCGTCATCCTGGAAAAGAAAGACCCGCCGGCGGATGCCGCGCAATGGGACGGGGCACAGGGTAAGCGCGACCAGCTCGAGAGATGACGAAGCGCGCCCGGGGGGGCGCGCAACCCCGCCCCCCCGGGCGGCCCTTGAGCCCCATGGCCCGGGGACGGGGCCCAACTGCGGGGGTTGCGCGCGCTATGCCTGCTGCGGGGCGCGGCCGTCGGCGCCGCCCGCGAGCGCCGCGA
>DAHWGZ010000206.1 GCA_027335965.1 Acidiferrobacter sp. | reverse complement strand
GCGATGGCGACGCGCTCCCCAAACACCAGGACCGTCTCGCGACCGTGTCGCAACGCATCCTCGAGATTGTCGACGCCCGGGCCGCCGCCATCGTCGTGATCGCGGCTGATATGCTGGTTGGCCAGGTCGAGCAGGCGGCTCATCGCTTTGAGGCTGGAGCCGGAGACCAGATTGTGGAATTGTCCCCGCTCGAAGATCGCCCAGTCGGCCGAGAAAAAGCCTACGTCCAGCACCACGACGCGGCCCTCGTCCAGTAGGGCCGTATCCGCGCCCGTGCTGCGCGCGTAGAGATCGAGGTACGCGCCGGCGGGCTGCGGGAGGACCAGGGTGCGCATGACCTTCACCCGCTGGCCAGGGGCTACGAGGTGATCCTGTGTCATGAACCGCTCGAGGCGTTGCCGTTGGGCCGGGACCTGGAAGTGCGACACGGGCAATCCGGTGATCACGACATCGATCACCTCACGTCCCGTGAGTTGCAAGGCGGCGTAGAACAAGGCCTTGTAATTGTCGGAGGCGGTGTAGTCGGCATGCATCTCGCGCGTGGCGCCCTGTAGCAATCCCGTTTCGCCGCACGCGACCCAGGGGACGCCATTCACCAAGACTTTGACGCCCGTCGGGGCCTGGCCATTGATGAAGCGGTCGGACAGGAGCGATTCCGGGCCCGCCACGGCCGGACGCACCAGGGTCTGGGGCGCGCCGTTGCGGACATCGCCCACGGCCAATTTGAGCTGGGCATACCCGATATCGAGCCCGATCCCGTAAACACTCATGCGTTCCCCTCCAGGACAATGACGGCATGGACAAAGCGTGCCTGATGAACGGACCCTCAGGGGCGCGAATGACGCCCGGAAAGAGGCTGCGTTCGCCCGCCATGACGTCCTGTCGTCCCTTAGCATGAGGTTCATCGGCGGCGGCTGCTGGAGTCGCCCGCGCAAACACGGGAGATCAGGCTTGGAAGACGGTCAGGACATTGAGGTCGATATCGGACAGGCCCGGACCTGGGTCCGGCAGGGAATCGGGCAGATCATCGACGTGCGGTTCCCGGAGGAGCAGGAGATTTTCGGGCCCATTGGCGGCGCGAAGTGCCTGCCATTGTCGTTTTTGCAGCGCTTCTGTGGGCACACTCCGGACCCGCATTGTGAGGAATTTTCCGTGTGCGATCTGATGGCCAAGGAGCGCACCGATCTGACGCGTGCCCTGGTCTGTTATGCCGACCAGCAAAAGTCTGTTCTGTGCCTGTGCCGCAGCGGCAACCGCAGCCTCGTTGCCGCGCGGCTCCTGCGTGCCCTGGGATTCGTACGAGCCTACAGCGTCCAGGGCGGTACCGAAGCGTGGCAGGACGCGGCGCTTTTACCGGACATAAAGTCCTCGTCGTCTCCGGGCGACAAGGTTGTCGCGTGACCATCATTCGTTTGCGAAACGTCCCTCCCTTGTTGCGCCGCCGCCTGAAGGCCGCTGCGGGCCACCCGATCCCGGCGCGCGCGGTGGCGAGCGGGAGACGCGGCCGCGCTGCGGCGCCGACGCCCCACGATATGCTGTGGGCCGCCGTCGTGCGGCGCTGGCCGGAGGCCCAACGGGAATATCCCTTGATACCCCGACGCCGCTTGCGTGGGGATATCGTGTTCCCTGCGGAACGGTTGTGCGTCGAGGTCGACGGCTGGCAGTTCCACGGCCGCCTGCTGGCGGATTTCAAGCGCGATCGCGACCGTCAGAATCTCTTAACCATCGCGGGCTGGCGCTTGCTGCGTATTCCAGCCGGCGACATTCGGCGCGATTGTGGCGCCTGCTGCGCGCTCATCGCCTTAGCCAAAGGTTGTTCCGGCCAGAGCTCATCTCCCGATGATGTATACGAGGAAATCCCATGTCCCGCATCGTAACGTTTGCCGCACTGGGCATCGCGCTCGCATGCCCCGCCCTGACCTTCGCGCACACCACGAAGCCCGCGTCACCACCACTATCGGCCACGGCGACCGTGACCCAGCTGCTCCAGGAGGCGGCCGCGCCTCACGGCGGGAAGCCCGCGGCACCCAAAAGCGCCCCGCCATCGACATCCTCTCAGGCGACGAAGGGCAAGACGATCAAGGAACACCAAGTGCAGTTCGTGTTTCAGGCCGCGCCGGGCCGGCCGGCGCCCGTCTCCCGCAAGGCGCCGGTTACCCACAAAGCCCCGCCGGAAGCCCGGCCTGCCACGCTCGCGCCCCCGCCCCCTATGGCCATGCCGCCGGCGCCCGCAATCCCGGCTTCGCAGGCGCCGGCCTCGAGGAGGGCGCTCGTGCCTATACACGCCGCTCACGAGGCGGCGGCGACAGACCCCTTCAAGGGGCGCTCTCTCCAGTACGAGCAATTGCTGAACAAGTACCGCGTGGCCCAGATTCGGGCCCAGATCGCCCAGCAACGCTATAACCGCATGCGCTATGAAAAGCAGATGGGGCAGGCCATGGGCGGAGCGGTCGCTGCGACGCCGCCAGAGACCGCGGCTGTGCGCCGCCTGCAGGCCCAGGTGGAGCAATTGGAGACGCAATGGCGCGCCTTGAGCGCGCAACGGCTCGCGCAACGGAAAGCCGTGGCGCGCCGGCACGGGGCGATGCATCTGGTCGCCGTCGTGGAGGGTATCCATCAGCGCGGAGCGGTCCTGCAATGGGGGCGCCGGACGCGGATGGTGCATGCAGGCGACGTGGTCGGGCACTTCTGGGTTCGCGCCGTGCACCATCATAGTATCGTGCTGGCCGGCCCCCACCGGCTCCATATCCTGAGCATGGCCTCCAGCGTGGGGCGTGTGGCGGCCGAAAGT
>DAHWGZ010000205.1 GCA_027335965.1 Acidiferrobacter sp. | reverse complement strand
GTGTCGCGCTTCACCGAGGCCAAGCGCATCGTGAAGGATCAGGACATAGGCCCGTTCATCGCCACCGAGATGACGCGCTGCATCCACTGCACGCGCTGCGTGCGCTTTGGCCAGGAGATCGGCGGCATCATGGAGCTTGGCGCGACCGGTCGCGGCGAGCATATGCGCATCGGCACCTATGTGGAGGCGAGCGTCGATTCGGAGTTGTCCGGGAACATGATCGACCTGTGCCCGGTCGGGGCCCTGACCTCCAAGCCGTTCCGCTACTCCGCGCGCCCCTGGGAGCTCGCCGCCAAGCGCTCCGTGAGCCCCCATGACTGCGTCGGCACCAATCTGCTCGTGGAGACCCGCCGCAACAAGGTGATGCGGGTGCTGCCGCACGAAAACGAGGCGGTGAACGAGACCTGGATCTCGGACCGTGATCGCTTCAGCTACACCGCCCTGGATGGTGGCGCCCGCCTTTCGGCGCCGCTTCTGCGCGTCGACGGGCAATGGCGCGAGGTCGACTGGGATGTGGCCCTCGAGGCCGCGGCTGCCGGCCTGCGCGAGGTCGTGGCCGCGGATGGGGCGGCGGCGCTCGCGGCGCTTGCCTCCCCCCAGGCCACGGTCGAGGAGGGCTATCTGCTCGCGCGTCTCATGCGCGGGCTCGGCTCCGACAACATCGATCACAGGCTGCGGGAAAGCGATGTCCGGGATGATGCCGGCGCGCTTGCCTATCCGGACCTCGGCATGGAGATCGCCGAGCTCGAGCGGGTCGACGCGGTGGTGCTGGTGGGCAGCAATATTCGCAAGGACCAACCGCTCCTCGCCCACCGGTTGCGCAAGGCCTTTCTGGACGGCGCCCGGATCGCCGCGATCAACCCGGTGGATTTCGCCTTTACCTTCGATCTGGCCGCCAAGACCATAGTCGCTCCGAGCGGCCTGCCGGAGGCCCTGGGACGGTTGGTGGTGGCCTCCGCGACATGCACGGGATCGGCGTTGCCGGCGGACGTGGCGGCGTGGACCAAGGGCCTCGAGGTCACGGATACCGAGCGCAGGACCGCCGAATGGCTGTGCGTGGCCGAGCGCCCGCTGATCCTGCTGGGCACGCTCGCCGCCTGCCATCCCGAGGCCGCCGTGCTGCGAGCGTTGGCCGCGGCCCTGGGCGAGATCACGGGCGCGCCGGTGGGCTTTCTGTCGCCTGGCAATTCCGCCGGCCTGTGGCTCGCGGGCGCGGTCCCGCAGCGCGCGGCGCTGGGCGTCCGGCGGCCGGTCCCTGGACGCGCGGCATCGGCGATGTGGGATGGCAGTCAAAAAGGCTTCCTGCTGGTCGATGCCGAGCCCGTCACCGACGGCGCCGACGGCACCCGCGCGCGCGCGGCCCTTGAGGCGGCCCGTTTCGTCGTGGCGCTATCGGCGTTTCGCTCCGAGGCCCTGGACTATGCCCATGTCTTGCTGCCCATGGCGCCGTTCACCGAGACCGATGGTTCGTTCGTGAATGCCGAGGGACGCTGGCAATCCTTCGAGGCGGTGGTGGCGCCGCGCGGCGAGGCCCGTCCGGGCTGGAAGATCCTGCGCGTACTCGGTGAGAAGTGTGGAGTGGCGGGTCTTGCCTTTGATTCGACCGCGGCGATCCGCGCGGCGATCGGCGATCTGCCCGAGACGGTGGGGCGTTATGAACCCGTGCTCCTCGAGGCCCGGTGCGCGCGCGCGCAGGGTCTGGAGCGCATTGCCGAGGTCGGCCTGTACGACTCCGACAGCATCGTGCGCAAGTCCGAGGTCCTGCGCAAGACCGCCGACCGGGGGTCTCCGATCCTGGGCGTGAACGAGGCCGAGGCCATGCGCCTGGGGGTCGCCGCCGGCGCCGCCGTGCGCGTGACGATGGGTTCGGCGCAGGCGGTCCTCGAGGTGGCGATCGACAACCGCATCCCCGATGGCGCCGCCTATATCCCCGCGGCCCTGGAATCGACGGCGCCATTGCCGTGGTCCGGGCCCATCACCGTGAGCCAGGCATGATGGAAGGACTTACGGCGCTTTGGGGCAGCATCCCCGCCTGGTCTCAGGTGTTGCTGTGGAATCTCGCGAAGATCGTGGCGATCGTGGCCCCGCTCATGTTGAGCGTGGCCTATCTCACCTTCGTCGAGCGCAAGGTCATAGGCTATATGCAGGTCCGCATAGGGCCCAATCGCGTCGGCCCGCGCGGCTGGCTGCAGCCGATCGCAGACGGCCTGAAGCTCCTTTTGAAGGAGATCATCGTGCCCTCTGGGGCCAACAAGGGCCTGTTCATCGTGGCGCCGGTGTTGGCGCTCGTGCCGGCGTTGGTGGCGTGGGCGGTGGTGCCGTTCACGAGCACCCTGGTGCTCGCCAACGTCAATGCCGGGCTTTTGTTCGTGCTCGCGGTCACGTCCATGGGTGTCTACGGCGTGGTGATCGCCGGCTGGGCCTCGAACTCCAAGTACGCCTTTTTGGGCAGCCTGCGTTCGGCCGCGCAGATCGTCGCCTACGAGATCGCCATGGGCTTTGCGCTGGTGGGCGTGCTCATGTCCGCCGGCACCCTCAATCTGCGCAAGATCGCGCTCGCGCAGGCCGGCGGGTTCTGGCACTGGCTGTTCCTGCCACTCTTTCCGCTGTTTCTCGTATATTTCATAGCCGGCGTGGCCGAGACCAATCGCGCCCCGTTCGACGTCGCCGAGGGCGAGTCGGAGATCGTCGCCGGATTCCATGTCGAATACTCGGGGATGACGTTCGCGCTCTTTTTCCTGGCCGAATATGCGAATATGATCCTGGTATCGGCCTTGACCGCGGTGTTGTTTTTGGGCGGCTGGTTCCCGCCCTTCGACTTCGCGCCTTTTACCTGGATACCGCCGCTAGGCTGGTTCCTGCTGAAGGTCGCCTTCATCCTCTTTCTGTACCTGT
>DAHWGZ010000204.1 GCA_027335965.1 Acidiferrobacter sp. | reverse complement strand
TCGAGGCGGTGCGTGCCCGCGGGGCCGAGGTGGTGCTCGAGGGGGACAATTACGACGCGGCCTATGCCCATGCCCGGCGCTTGAGTGAAACGCGGGGCCTGCCCTTCATACACCCCTACGACGACCCCGACGTCATTGCCGGTCAAGGCACGATCGGCATGGAAATCCTGAAGCAACATCCCTCCGATGTCGAGGCGATCTTCGTGCCGGTCGGTGGCGGCGGGCTGATCGCGGGCATCGCGCTCTATGTGAAGTCCCTGCGACCCGACATCCGCATCATAGGCGTCGAACCAGCCGACGCCGATGCCCTCGCGCGCTCCCTCAAGGCGGGTAGCCGCGTGCTCCTCGACCATGTGGGCACCTTCGCCGACGGCGTCGCGGTGCGCCAGGTCGGCCGCGAGCCGTTTCGCATCGCGCGGCGCCTGGTCGACGAAGTCCTGGTGGTGAGCAACGACGCGATCTGCGCGGCCATCAAGGACGTTTTCGAGGACACCCGCTCGATCGTGGAGCCGTCGGGGGCGCTCGCGGTGGCGGGACTCAAGGCCTACGCCGCCGCGCACCCGGGAGACAGGCCGCTCATCGCCATCGCCTCGGGCGCGAACATGAACTTCGATCGCCTGCGGCACGTCGCCGAGCGCGCCGAGCTCGGCGAACGTCGCGAGGTCGTGTTCGCCGCCACCATCCCCGAGATCCCCGGGAGCTTTCGGAAATTCTGCGGCCTGATCGGTGAGCGCAACATCAGCGAGTTCAATTACCGCTACGCCGGACCGGCGCTCGCCCATGTCTTTGTCGGAATACAGGTGGCGGAGGGCGACGATGCCCGCGAGCTCTTCGCGACCCTCGCGGACGCCGGTTACGACATACTCGACCTCACCGACAACGAAATGGCCAAGCTGCATGTACGCCACCTCGTCGGCGGCCGCTGCCCGGTGGACGACGAGATCGTCTACCGCTTCGAGTTCCCGGACCGACCCGGCGCCCTGATGGCCTTCCTGAACGCCATGGGCCGCGCATGGAACATCAGCCTCTTCCATTACCGCAACCACGGCGCCGACTATGGCCGGGTCTTGATCGGCATGCAGGTGCCCGCGTCCGAACGAAAGAGGCTTCCGGCATTCCTCGAGACGCTCGGCATGGATTACCAGGAAGAAACGGAAAACCCCGCTTACCGACTGTTTCTGCGCTGAGACAAGCGGCCCGTCGCAAGACGGAAAGCCGCGTCTAGGACTTGCGCGATGCCAGCGCCTCGTCGTTGAACGCGCCGTCTATGGCGTGCACCGTGCGCTCCATGCGCCTTAGCTCGTGACCCGACACATCCTCGCGCATCGCCTTCAGGCGCAAGGGCCCGAGCGCCGTCGTCGCCTGGGCGCGGACTATGGGCACGGAGCCCGTGGTGGCGTCCACGCTCGCGGCCATGGCCGCCACGATCTGCCCGGCGAGGGTGTCCTTGTGGTTATCGGCCAAGGCCTTCTTGATCGTCTCCTCGCAATCCCCGTCGAGCACGGGATAACCGGATTCCCGGTCCAGGTGGATCAAAAGCTCGCATAAGGTCATGGTCCCTCCACAGTCAACCACCGATGAGGCCGTCGCGCAGGTCAACCCCGCAGACGTCCTGAACGCGTTCGAAATAATACATGATGTCGATCGGCAGGGTGATGCCGTCTTGAAGCTGCAAGGCAAAGAGATCCGCGGCCAGCAGCACGTCAGCCACCGAAAACCTCCCCGCATAGAATCGATGCTGGGCCAGGAAGACCCCCAAATCCTTGAACTGGGTCAAGGCGTCGAGTTGCGCATAGGCCCCATAGCGGTCGTTGGCGAGCTCCTCCAGGGTCGCGCCGAAACGCGCCGCCACGGAAGCCTTGTACGAGGCGAGATGGGAGGGGTCATCCCCGAGGCCCCGGTACGCTGGGCGCACCGGGGCCTGGAGCCGCTCGAGCAGACCCGCGGCCTTCGCGCGCCAAGCCTGCAAAGCCTGCCACTGCGCGTCCTGCACGGGACCAAAGAGCGCGGGGTCGGGCCGGTATGCATCGAGCGCGCGCAGGATCGTTTCCGAATCGGTCTGGACGCGCCCGTCATCCCACACGAGCACCGGCGCCTGCCGGGCCACGCCAATTTCAAAAAAGGTCTCGTCATCATCGTAATCGGGGACGATACGCTCGTGCTCGATCGCCTTGGCCCCGAGCGCAAGCCGCACGCGCTCGGAGGCCGGCTCGAACCAGAAGTGATAAAACCTCATGCGGCGCGGGCGAGCCCCCGGATGATTTGCCATTCGTCTTCGGTCACGGGCAGGACCGACAACCGGTTGCCGCGCGCCAGGAGGCGCATGCCGACAAGCGCCGGACAATCCTTGAGGCGGGCCAGGGTCACCGGCACCGGATAGCGCTCGCGGAAGGCGACGTCGACCATCGACCAGATCTCGGGGTTTTTGACCGCCCGCGGATCATAGTGGTGGTCAGCCGGATCCAGAGCGGTATGGTCTGGGTACGCATCGCGCGCGACCCAGACCTCGCCCACGATCGCGGGCACGGCGCAGCTCGAATGATAAAAGAACCCGAGATCGTGAGGCCGCATGGCGCGCATGAAGTTGCGCGCCTGGAAATTCCGCACCCCGCTCCAGGGCTCGGGGGCGCCGCGCGCCATCAGGTCCTCGAGGGAAAACGAGCTTGGCTCGCTCTTGAAGAGCCAATAGGCCATCAGTCCTCGCGCACGCTCAGGCGCTGGATGCCACGGCTACGGCCGGTCTTGCTATCGACATCTATGACGACCCCGCACAGCGTCGCCCGGCCCTCGGCGGCCTCGAGTCGCTCGGGCAACTTCTGGACCATGCGCCGCAGCACCTTATCCTTGTTCATGCCGATCACGGAGTCATAGCAGCCGGTCATGCCGACATCCGAGA
>DAHWGZ010000203.1 GCA_027335965.1 Acidiferrobacter sp. | reverse complement strand
CACACCGCCGGCCGCGAACCGTGCTATTACAGCCCGAATTACTATGTCGCCAACAACGACCTTGCGACCGCGCGCTTCATCCATTACCTGTCGACGACGCCCGAGTGGCGCCACATGGTGGTCTTTCTGACCGAGGACGACGCGCAGTCGGGGGCGGATCACATAAATGCCCACCGAACCTTTGCGCTGGCCATGGGGCCATGGGTCAAGCGCGGCCTTCTCGACACCCATTCCTATTCGCAGGTGAACATTCTCAAGACCACGGAAGCGGTTTTTGGCCTTCCACCGCTATCTCAATGGGACCAGAACGCGGCAGTCTTCTCCGGCATCTGGGCCCGTCATCCGGATTATGCGCAGACCCGCGTCCACCCCGCACGGGTCCCGGTCACATTCAACGCCGGCGTGTGTACGCATTACACCCTGCTTCGCCGGGAGGCCGGCGCGGCGGGGCGCATACTCTCCCCACACTGGTACAAGGCGCATGTCGACCCGCATGGCGCCCATGCGCCACAACCACGGCAGACCTATACCCCAACAACGTTGCTCAAGGTCCCTGGGCCCGCGCAGATGCGCCAGGAATGGGTCGCCTCGAGGGGCCAGGCCGCCTACATCGCCGTGCGCCGTTACCTGGCTCGCTATGCGCACCGACACAAGGCGCCGCTCGCCGCCTACGAGGCGGGGGCCGCTCGCTAGCAGGGCCGTGTTCGACGCCGGAATCGGCGCCACAGGGGCCAGCTAACCGCGATGACGCTGCGAGAGGAGCGTCTTCATGCGGGAGGTCTCACGGAATGCGCCGTCATGGCGGCTTACGCCGCCCTCGTCGTTTGCGGGGCCTCGAGGCGCGTCAGATCCAAGAGATCGATCCAGGCGGGACAGGGACCCGACGGGACTGTGATGGATGGCGACCCAGGAAGATCAGGGCGCGAGATCGTTGGCGCCAAAGGCCAGCGGCAGGAGCCGCGCGAATGGCATGCCGACCGGTTCACCCTCGCAGCCCGCGGCATAGACCGTGGCCTCGGCCCCCATGAATTCCTGCAAGCGCTGGCGGCAGCCTCCGCACGGCCACGATGGCGTGGGCCGCGCCGTCAATACCAGCGCCGCGCGCAGGCGTTGCGCGCCGCCCGCCGAGACCATGACCCCGAGCGCCGCGGCCTCCGCGCACAACCCCAGGGGATAGGCCGCGTTTTCGACATTACATCCCGCAAAGACCTCACCCGAGACGGTGAGGATCGCGGCGCCGACCGGAAACCCCGAATACGGCGCATGCGCATGCGCGATGACCTCGCGCGCGGCGCGCAGGAGCCTTGCGATATCACCCGACACTATAAGATCCCTCATCGCCCACCACGCCCGGAGCGCCCCTCGCCGTCGACCCCCCCTAAGATACCGGTGTATCGCGCCATAGGACAGCGCCGCCATCCGCCAAGACGCAGCGGCGACAAACCCCGCATAAGGACATCGCGCGCCGGGTCCGCCGGGGCACCCAGCCTGGGGCCGCCCGATCCAACGGCTGCAAGGTTCGCGGGCCGCCCGCACGCGATCCGGACACGAACCATCGGACTGGGGCGGTCACGGACACCCGACCGCTCCCGCGCAAGCGCCTTTTATCCGTTCGCGGGACCCGGCAGACTTCGGCCCCCGGTCTTTACAGGGTATACTTGCCGCGCCCAGAAGGCCGGGCGGCATCCCCCGCGCGGCCGCGCTTTCGAAGGAAATTGTTAGCCATGCCAGATCCGTTATTGGGACTCGACGATAAAATGTCGCCGCTGGAGCGGCGCACCGCCTACTCTCTAGCCGCCATCTATGTCGTCCGTATGCTGGGTCTGTTCATGATCCTGCCGGTATTTACGATGTACGGCATGGAACTGAAAGGCCACACCCCGCTTTTGATCGGACTTGCCCTCGGTATCTATGGGCTTTCCCAGGCGACATTTCAGATCCCGCTCGGGACGCTGTCCGATCGCATCGGCCGCAAGCCCGTGATCCTGTTTGCGCTCACGCTCTTCGTGGCGGGGAGCATCGTGGCCGCGCTCTCCCACACCATCGTTGGCGTCATCGTGGGCCGGGCCCTCCAGGGCGCGGGCGCCATGTCGTCCACGGTATTGGCGCTTGCCGCGGACCTGACGCGCGAACAACACCGCACAAAGATCATGGCCACCATCGGCGTCAGCATCGGCATAGCCTTCACCACGGGCATGGTCCTGGGCCCGGTCCTGAATGCCTGGATAGGGGTCTCCGGGATATTCTGGTCGACTGCGGCGCTGGGTCTGCTGGCCATGGGCGTCGCCTTGGGTGTCGTCCCGAACCCAAAATCGCATCTCCACCACCGGGACACCGGCATTGTCGCGGCATCCTTCACCAAGGTCCTCAAGAATCGCGAGCTTTTGCGGCTCGACTTTGGCATCTTCATCATGCAGTTCGTGCTCACGTCGAACTTCGTGGTCCTGCCGGTGCTGCTCGCGCACATAACCCACGTCCCGGTGAACCGCAGTTGGGAGCTCTACCTCCCGATCATGGTGTTCGCGTTTTTGCTCATGATTCCCTTCATTATCATTGCCGAGCAACGGCGCAAGATGCGGCAGATCCTACTCGGGGCGATCACCGTATTGGGTCTTGCGAACCTGACATATGTCTATGCCGACCGCTCGTTGCCGGCCATGGCTGCGGGCCTCCTCGTGTTCTTTACGGCATTTAGCGTCCTCGAGGCGACCCTCCCCTCACTGGTCGCCAAAGTGGCGCCGGCCGACCAAAAAGGTACGGCCATGGGCGCCTATTCGACCTCCCAGTTCCTCGGCGTATTCACGGGCGGCACCGTGGGCGGCATGGTCTACGGGACCTGGGGCATCCATGGCGCCATCGTGACGAGCGCCAGCGCCGTGCTTCTATGGCTGCTGGTCGCGCTCGGGATGGCCGAACCCCGATACCTGTCGAGCTACGTCCTGCCGATCAAGGCCTCGG
>DAHWGZ010000202.1 GCA_027335965.1 Acidiferrobacter sp. | reverse complement strand
GTCATATTGATGCGCAAGGACCCGCCCTTCAATATGGATTACATCTACGCCACCTACCTGCTCGAGCACGCGCAAGCGGCCGGGGCGCTCGTGGTCAACGATCCGGCAAGTCTGCGCAACGCCAACGAGAAACTGTTCGCCACCTGGTTTCCCGATTGCATGCCCCCCACGCTCGTGACCAGCCGCAAGGATGCCCTGCACGCCTTCCTGCGGGAACACGGGGACATCGTCGTCAAACCGCTGGATGGCATGGGCGGCAGCTCGGTGTTCCGCGTGGCGGCGGGCGACCCGAACATCAACGTCATCTTCGAGACCATGACCGGCAACGAGCAGCACCCGACCATGGCGCAGCGCTACCTGCCGGCCATCGCCTCGGGCGACAAGCGCATCCTCATGATAGACGGGGAGCCGGTGCCGTTTGCCCTGGCGCGCGTGCCGGCGCCCGGCGAGACCCGTGGCAATCTCGCCGCCGGAGGCACGGGGGTCGGCCAGCCGCTCAGCCCCTCGGACCGGCGGATCTGCGAGCGGGTGGGCCCGGCGTTGCGCGCGCGAGGCCTCATGTTCGTCGGACTCGACGTCATCGGCGAATCCCTGACCGAAATCAATGTCACGAGCCCCACCGGCCTGCGCGAACTCGACCGCCTCTTTCACATCAACATTGCCGGCGACTTTTTTGATGTCCTTGAGCGCACGATGAGCAAGGCCGCCCGCACGCCATGACGCCGGTCCGCATGAAGCCCGCCGACCGCCTTGGCATCGCGCTGTTCCTTGCCGGGCTCTTGCACCTCGTGCTGATCCTCGGCCTACGCTTTGACATGCCCCATGGTTCGCCGGGGCACGCCCTCGATGTGACGCTCGTCCAGGCGGCGAGCCATTCCAGTCCGCGCCACGCGCGCCGGCTCGCGCAAGTCAACATGCGCGGCGGGGGCGGCACGCACAAGAAACGCGCGGCCCACACGCCGTTCGTCGCCACCCCCCGGGATGGCGGGGCACCGCGACAGCAGCAACGCCGGCGCGCGCGCCGCTCGCCGGTCGATCACCTCCGATTGCTACGCACCCGCCAAGGCCCGCTGCGCCTTACCTTTGCCAAGCCCGTCTGGCAATTGCATGCCGCGATCGCCGAGCAACTCGGCATCGCCGGGCAGCTGGCCCGCGACGAGGCGCGCCTCAAGGCGGAAATCCGCCGCGACTGGCGTGTCGCGCGGGCCTCCGGCCGTGGCCGTGGCGGCGTCTCCGTGCGCCGTTTCGCCTACGCCGCCTATATCATGCGCTGGGTTCGGCGCATGGAGCGTCTCGGGAGCCGGCAGTACCGGCGCATGTTCGCCGGGCATGACCTGAACGGGACGCTCATACTCGAGGTCAAGGTCCTGAAGAATGGCGGCCTGCAAGGCGTGAAGATCTTGCGCCGATCGCCCTATCCCGCGCTCGACCATGCGGCGATCGTTATGGTGCGCAAGGCCGCCCCGTTCGCGCCCCTGCCGGCGGTGCGTGGGCCCGGGCTTCGAGTCCTGCCGATCATTGAAACATGGCGATTTCACGGTGGGCATATGACGGGGAGTGCACCCTCGACAAACGCCACCCCTTAAACCCGGACTTCCCTTGAAAGACCCGCAGGCATGCCGGATACTAGGTCAACCGATCAGATGGCACGTCCCGGCGAGAGGACATCGGCGAAAGGACAGGCGGCCAAGCATCCCGCTCGGGTAAGCGGCGCTCAAGGGGCGTCGGCTGCGCGAGGCCAGACATTCACCACTTCGCTGCGAGGGCCCCCATGAACATGACCACACCGCTCGCCAATCAATTTCTGATCGCCATGCCGGGGCTTGGCGATCCCAACTTCTTTCGCACCGTGACCTTGATCTGCGAACATAGCACGGAAGGGGCCATGGGCATCATCATCAACCGTCCCGTCGAGCTGACTCTGGGCGATGTCTTTCAGCAACTCGATATCGCCAACCCCGACCCGCGCACGGCCGGACAGACGGTATATCTCGGCGGCCCCATCCAGAACAACCGCGGCTTCGTCCTCCATGAACCGCTGGGGGCCTACGAATCGACCTTGGCGGTGAGCGAGACGCTGGGCGTGTCGACCTCGCGCGATGTTCTGACGGCGATCGCCAACCACGAGGGTCCGGCACGCTTCCTGCTTGCGCTCGGCTACGCCGGGTGGGGCCCCGGGCAACTGGAAAAAGAGATGGCCGATAACGCGTGGCTGAGCGTGCCGGCAAGCTCCGAGATCCTGTTTCAGACGCCTTCCGAGACACGCTGGTCGGCCGCCGCCCACCTGCTCGGCGTCGATATGGCGCAGCTCTGCGGGGACGCGGGCCACGCGTGAGCGCGCAGACCTACTTGGGGTTTGATTACGGGACGAAGAGCATAGGCGTGGCCGTGGGGCGCCTTCCCAGCGCGCGCGCCGAGGGCGCCGGATGCGTCGCCGGCCTGAAGAGCGGGCCGGACTGGGGCGCCATCGCCCGACTCGTGGAACTCTGGCAGCCGCACGGACTGGTCGTCGGGCTGCCGCGCAACATGGATGGCACCGACAACGCCATGACGGCCTTGAGCCTGCGTTTCGGGAGGCGCTTGGACGGCCGCTATCATCTCCCGGTATACTGGGTCGACGAACGGCTGACCACGGTCGCGGTGCGCGAGCACGTCAGGGACACCGGGGCGCGCAAGACCCGGCGCAAGGCCATGCTCGACACCTTGGCGGCGGTGGCGATCCTTCAGGCGTTCTTTGACGAACCACAGCACCGCACGCGCTGGCAGGAACAGGGCGGGGCGGGATAAAGGGAAGGGGCATCCGTGATCGACGTGGAAGAGGCGCTGGCACGCGTAATCGACGGCGCACGGGCCTTTGGCGAACGCAAGCCGCTCTTGATCGGCATCCATACGGGTGGGGTATGGGTGGCCGAGCGCGTCCATGAGGGTCTGGGCCTCGATGAACCGCTCGGGACCCTCGACATCTCGTTTT
>DAHWGZ010000201.1 GCA_027335965.1 Acidiferrobacter sp. | reverse complement strand
GACCGCGACATCCTGCCGCTGTGGGTGGCTGACATGGACTTCGCCTCCCCGGGCGTGATCGTGCGCGCCCTGCAAGAGCGCGTGGCGCATGGCGTCTTCGGTTATGGAAATGCCCCCAAGGGACTGCTCGAGGCCATCCTCGCGTACGTGCATGCGCATGACGGTTGGACGCTACGGCCGGAATGGCTCGTGTGGTTGCCGGGCCTGGTCTCGGCGCTGAATCTCGCATGCCGCGCCACCGGGGCCGAGGGCGACGCGGTGCTGACCCTGACCCCCGTCTACCCGCCATTCCTGAGCGCGCCACGCCTTGCCTCGCGCCAGCTGATCACAGCCCGCCTCGACACCCGCGCGGGCCGCTACGTCATCGATTGGGAGGCCCTCGAGGGGGCCGTCACGCCGGCGACCCGGCTCTTTTTGTTGTGCAACCCCCACAACCCCGTGGGGCGGGTATACACGGTCTTGGAACTCGAGCGCCTGGGCCGATTCTGCGAACGCCACGATCTCATCATTTGCGCAGACGAAATCCACGCAGGCCTCGTGCTCGACGCCTCCATGCGCCATCGGTCGATCGCGAGCCTGCACCCCGACCTTGCCCGGCGCACGATCACGCTCATGGCGCCGAGCAAGACCTTCAACGTCCCCGGGCTTGGATTCTCGTTTGCGGTGATCCCGGACCCCGCCCTGCGCGAACGCTTCCGCGCCGCCATGAAGGGTATCGTTCCGGACGTGAACGTGATGGGTTTCGCCGCCGCCCTGGCCGCCTATCGCGACGCTGAACCATGGCGCCAGGCCTTGATCGCTTATTTGCGCGATAACGCCGCGCTTACGCTCGAGGCCGTGCGCGCCATGCCCGGGCTCGATGTCGCGCCCGTAGAGGCAAGCTATCTCGCCTGGATAGACGCCCGCGCCCTCGGGCACCAAAACCCGCAGCGGTTTTTCGAGGGCGCGGGGGTCGGGCTGTCCGAGGGCGCGGATTTCGGGGCCCCGGGCTTCGTGCGCCTGAACTTCGGGTGCAGGCGGGCGTTGCTCGAGGAGGCCCTGAGCCGCATGCGGCGCGCCGTCGAGCATTGCGGAAAGACCGGATAGGGACGGGCGCGCAGGCCTGACCGGGCATGCCGCAAGGCCCTGCCCGCCGGGCGCCCCCGCATCGGCTCCACGAAAACGCGAGGATGCCTAGGGAATCTCGAGGCCTTCGGTCTCGAGCATGCGTACGAGCCGGATGAGCGGCAGGCCGATCAAGGTGGTCGGGTCATCGCCGATGAAGCGCTCGAACAGGGCGATGCCGAGCCCCTCGGACTTCGCGCTTCCGGCACAGTCGTAGGGTCGCTCCTTCTCAAGATAGCGGCTGATGCGCCGCTCATCGAGCGCGCGAAACACCACCTCGAACAGCGCCACCTCCGACTGCACGCGGCCGGTCCGGGCGTTCAGGACCGCGAGCCCCGTATAAAGGCGCGCGGTCTTGCCGGAGATGCGCCGCAGTTGACGGGCGGCCTCGTCGAACCCCCCCGGCTTGCCGACGATTTCGCCATCATATTCGGCGACCTGATCGGATCCGATTATGAGGGCATCGGGGGCCATGGGACCGACCGCCCGCGCCTTGGCGATCGCCAGGCGTTCGGTCAGGGCGCCGGCATCTTCCCCGGGGTGTCTCGTCTCGTCGGCGTCCGAGACCATGACCTCGAAGGGGATCTTGAGGCGCGTCAGAAGCTCGTGGCGATAGCGCGAGCCCGAGGCCAGGACCAGGCGTTGCGGCGCCGTCACGGGCTAGCCGATCTCGACCAGGGCTTCGTTGGGATTTACGCTGTCGCCTTTCTTGACGTGGATGCTCTTCACCGTCCCCTTGATCGGGGCCGGCACCTCGTTTTCCATCTTCATGGCCTCGATCACGAGCACCGGATCACCGGCCTTCAGCACCTGTCCCACGGTCACCAGGACATCGACCACGGTCCCGGGCATGGCGCTCGTGACATCACCGGCCTTGACCGCCCGCGGGCGGCGAAGGCCCGCGCTCACGCTGCCCGGGGAGGCCGCGATGGGCTCGCGGAAGTCCCCGCCGGCGCCTTCGGTCGGCACGATGCCCATGGTTTCCACCATGATCTCCTCGGGCATGCCATCGACATAAACGTAGAACGGCCGTTGCTCCTCGTTTTTGTGCCCAGCCCCGCGGATCTTGATGTTGTAGGTCTCGCCATGCATCGTGATATTGAAATCGGTGGGCGCGAGATAGCAGGGCGCCGCCTGCGCCTCGGGCGGCGGCAGCAACTCCTCGGGCCGCAGCGTGCCGGCGGCGCGCTCCTCCAGAAACTGGCGGCCGATCTCCGGAAACATCGCGTAGGTGAGGACGTCTTCCTCGCTCTTTGCCAGATCGCCGACCTCGGCCCGCAATTTGTCCATCTCGGGAGGGATGTCGTCGGCCGGCCGATGGGTTATGACCGGCTGATTGCCGATGGCAAGCCTGCGCACACGGCTGTCTATGATCCCCGGAGGCGCGCCGTAGCGGCCCTGCAGATACAATTTCACCTCGCTCGTAATGCTCTTGTAGCGCTGGCCGGTCAGCACATTCAAAACCGCCTGCGTGCCCACGATCTGCGATGTCGGCGTGACGAGCGGGGGATACCCAAGGTCGGCGCGCACGCGGGGGATCTCGAGCAGCACCTCATCCATGCGCGAAAGCGCCCCTTGCTCCTTCAACTGATTCGCCAAATTGGAGATCATTCCGCCCGGCACTTGATTGACGTGGACCCGGCTGTCGACCCCCGTATGATCGCTTTCGAACTGGTGATAGCGCTGGCGCACATCACGAAAATACGCGTTGATGCGCTCGAGGCGCTCCAGGTCGAGCCCGGTGTCGTGAGGGGTTTCGCGCAGCGCCGCGACTAGGCTCTCGGTGGGCGGATGGCTGGTGCCCTCCCCAAACGACGACAACGCCGTATCGATCAGATAGCAGCCGCTTTCGATCGCCTTCCACTGACAGATGGAGGCCAG
>DAHWGZ010000200.1 GCA_027335965.1 Acidiferrobacter sp. | reverse complement strand
GCGCGATCTCGCGGGCCTTGCGCTCGTTTTCGACGCCACTCACCTCGTCGCCAGCATTGGGCACGCCCGAAAGCCCCTGCACCTCGACGGGTATCGAGGGGCCTGCCTCCTTCAGCGAGCGGCCGAGTTCGTCGGTCATCGCCCGCACGCGCCCGGACTCGCGCCCGGCCAGGATCACGTCACCCTTACGCAAGGTGCCTTCCTGGACCAATATGGTGGCCACCGGACCACGGCCCTTGTCGAGCCGCGCCTCGATGACGATGCCGGTCGCCATGGCATGGCGCACGGCGGTCAGCTCGAGCAGTTCGGCCTGCAGCAACACCGCGTCGAGCAGTTCTTCGATTCCCTGGCCGGTCTTGGCCGACACCGGCACGAAGATGTCCGATCCGCCCCACTCCTCGGGCACCACCTCGTGCGCCACCAGTTCCTGCTTCACGCGATCCATGTCGGCCTGCGGCTTATCGATCTTGTTCACCGCCACCACGATGGGCACGCCCGCCTCGCGGGCATGGTGGATCGCCTCGACGGTCTGGGGCATGACCCCATCGTCGGCGGCCACCACCAGAATGACGATATCCGTCACCTTGGCGCCGCGCGCGCGCATGGCGGTGAATGCCTCATGGCCGGGCGTATCGAGGAACGTCAACATGCCCTTGGGCATCTCGACATGATAGGCGCCGATGTGCTGGGTTATGCCGCCCGCCTCACCGCTCGCCACCTTGGTCTTGCGGATGTAATCGAGCAGGGATGTCTTGCCGTGATCGACGTGGCCCATGACCGTGACCACCGGCGGACGCGGCTCGCGCGCCCCCTCCTCGTGGTCGCCGATCTTCAAGGCCGCCTCGGGATCGTGACTGCGCGCCTCGTGGGCGACGTGCCCGAGTTCCTCGACCACGATGGTCGCCGTCTCGCGATCGAGGACCTGGTTGATCGTGACCATCATCCCAAGCTGCATCAAGGCCTTGATCACCTCCACGGCCTTGATCGACATCTGCTGGGCGAGCTCGGCCACGGTGATGGCCTCCGGCAGGTAGACGTCCCGGACCACGCGCTCGGTCGGCATCTCGAAGGCGTGCTGGCCGCTCATGCTCGTGACCACGCGCTTGGCGCCCGATGCCCCGCGCGATGGCGGACCGCCCGGCCGCCCCTTCTGCGGCTTGCGATCTCCTCCCGGAGGCCGGGCCGCCGGACGCTCCCGGCGCTCATTGCGCCCGCGCTCCGGGCGGGCGTCTTTGCGTACGGGACGATTTTGCGGTGGCTCCTTCGCCGCCGGCGGTTCCGCGGCGGGCGGCGCGGCGGGCTCGGGCGCAGCCGTCTCCGCCACCGGCTCCTCGACTGCCGGCTCAACGGGCGCGGCCTCCGTGGACTCGGGGGACGTCGCCGCGACGGACGCCGGCGCCTCGAGCTCCGCCACGTGCTCCGCGACCGGCTCGATGAAGACCTCGGCCTCGACCGCCGGGGCCTCCGGCTCGTCTGGCACCTGGCGCTTCACGAAGGTCCGCTTCTTGCGCACCTCGACCTGCACCGAGCGGCTCTGGCCGAACCGCGAGTTCTGCGTGATCTTGCTGGTCGACTTTTGCGTGAGCGTGATGCGCTTGGCCTCCGGCTCCCCGGCACCATGATGCGTGCGCAGGAAGTTCAGGAGCGCCATCTTCTCGTCATCGCTCAGGGGATCGCCGCTTTTCTTGCCAGCGATTCCGGCCGCCACCAGCTGCTGAAGCAGCTTGTCCGGCGCCACACCTATCTGTTCGGCAAAACTTTTGACTGTCGTTTCAGGCATCGAATGAAATCCGTCAGGCCCCCTGGCTCTGGTCCGCGAACCAAGGCGCGCGCGCTGCCATAATGAGGATGCGGGCCCGTTCCTCATCCAACCCCTCGATCGCCGCCAGATCATCAACCGACTGATCGGCAAGCTCCTCCATGGTCTTGATGCCGTGGCTCGCCAACAGGCGCGCCGTATGCTCGTCCATCTCCGCCATGCCGAGGAGATCCTCGGCCGGCTCGGCCATGTCGATCTTTTCCTCGAGCGTTATGGCGCGCGTGAGCAAGATGTCCCGCGCGCGATCGCGCAACTCGTCGACCTGCGCCTCGCTCAAGCCCTCGACCGACATCATCTCCTGCTTCGGGACATAGGCGACCTCGTCTAGCGTCATGAACCCCTCGCGCACGAGCAGCTCGGCGGTCGCCGGTTCCATGCGCAGCAGCTCGACGAACATCTGCACGGCATTGGCCGCCTCGGTCTCGCCACGCGCCGAGGCCGTTTCCTCGGTCATCACGTTGAGCTCCCAGCCGGTCAGCTCGGACGCGAGCCGCACGTTCTGGCCGCCCCGGCCGATCACCTGCGAGAGCTGCGACTCATCGACGATGACATCCATGCTGTGGAGTTCCTCGTCGACCACGATCGAAAGCACCTCGGCGGGCGCCAGTCCATTGATGACGAATTGCGCCGGGTCCGGAGACCACTGGATGATGTCGACCCGCTCACCCCCAAGCTCATTCGATACGCTCTGCACGCGCGAACCGCGCATGCCCACGCACGCCCCTATGGGGTCGATGCGCGGGTCCTTGGAATTCACCGCGATCTTCGCGCGCAAGCCCGGGTCGCGGGCCGCGCCGTGAATCTCGATCAGCCCCTCGCCGGCCTCGGGCACCTCGAGCTTGAAGAGCTCGACGAGCAACTGGGGGCTCGTGCGGCTCAGGAACAATTGCGGCCCGCGGGGCGCGGAATGGACATCCTCCAGATAGGCGCGCACGCGGTCTCCGGGGCGCAGCCCCTCGCGCGGGATCATCGCCGACTTCGGCAGCAGGGCCTCGGCGGTGCCGAGATCGATGATCGCGTCGCCACGCTCCAGGCGCTTCACGACGCCCGTGACGAGTTCGCCCTGGCGGCCCTTGAACTGATTGACGATCTGCTCACGCTCGGCCTCGCGCACCTTCTGCACGATCACCTGCTTGGCGGCCTGGGCCGCGATGCGGCCGAAATCGGCGGCC
>DAHWGZ010000001.1 GCA_027335965.1 Acidiferrobacter sp. | reverse complement strand
CATGTGCCCATGCACCTCATCAAGGAGAACATGGACCGCCAGCTCGCCGCGTGCCATGAGGCGCCCTTTTATACACTCGGGCCGCTCACCACCGATATCGCCCCGGGCTATGACCACATCACCTCGGCCATCGGCGCGGCCATGATCGGCTGGTATGGCACCGCCTTGCTCTGCTATGTCACTCCGAAAGAGCATCTCGGGCTGCCCGACCGTCAGGACGTGAAGGACGGGCTCATCGCCTACAAGATCGCCGCGCACGCCGCCGATCTCGCCAAGGGTCACCCGCAGGCGCAGGCGCGGGACGACGCTTTGAGCAAGGCGCGCTTCGAGTTCCGATGGAAGGACCAGTTTCATCTGGCGCTGGACCCGGAACGCGCGCAGACCCTGCACGACGAGACCTTGCCGAAGGAGTCGGCCAAGCTCGCGCACTTCTGCTCGATGTGCGGACCCAAGTTCTGCTCGATGAAGATCACGCAGGAGGTCCGCGAATACGCGCAGACGCTCGGCGCGAGTCCGGACACAGCCTTGAAGGAAGGGCTCGCCGGCAAGGCCCGCGAGTTCAAGGCGGGGGGCGCCAAGCTCTACCGGAAGGCCTGAATGCCAGCGCACGGCGGTGCCGGCGGGACGACCGGCCGGAGGATCGGGGCGGGGCCGCGAGGAGCCGGTGGCCGGTGGCCGTCATGAGGGCCGCGTTTCCGGTGCGGATCGTCGATGATCGCGGCAAATGCGCGAGCTGTCCGTCGATCTGCTGCCGGTACATCACGCAGAAGATCCCCACCCCTCGCGCGCGCTGCGACTTTGAGCACCTCCTATGGCAGGTGAGCCACGAAGGCATCGAGGTCTACCAGGATGAGGATGGGTGGTTTCTGCTCGTGCAGGCGCCGTGCGCGCACCTCGAGGCGAGCGGGGCATGCGGCATCTACACCGCGCGTCCGCCCATATGCCGCGACTACTCCAACGACTTCTGCGAACTCGACGAACCGGCCGAGCGCCACTTCCGCGCCCACTTCCGCGACTACGAGGCGCTCCTCGCGTATTGCCATAAGCGCTTCAAGACCTGGGCTCGCAAGGCTTAAGCCCCTCATCATCGGCGCCGCGCTCGGGGCCGCCGCATCCATGCCCGCGTGGGCCGGCCCCACGAAGATCGCGGTGTCGGCGCGCGGCGACCACTTCCACATGAGCCTCGACATGATGCTGCGCGCCCCGGTCCGGCGGGTGTGGCAGGTCATCACCGATTATGCCGACATCAAGCGACTGAACCCGGCGGTCAAGCGCAGTGCCGTCATCCGGCGCGATGGGCTGACCTTGCTGCGCATGCATATCACGAGCTGCGTGCTGTTCATCTGCTTCCCGGTCACCCAGACCGAGGCCATGACCGCGAGCGGACACCGGCGGGTACGCGGGGTCATCATCCCGCAGCTGTCGAGCTTCCGCTCGGGCTATTCGCAGTGGCGTCTGCGGGCGGTGGCGGGCGGCACCAAGGCGCGCTTCGAGGCGACCTTCACGCCCTCGTTCTATATCCCGCCGCTCATAGGACCGTGGATGATCCGGCGCAAGATGCATGACGAGATGCGCAGGACCGCCTCCCGCCTCACGGCCTGGGTGGACGCGAAAACGCCATATAAAGCATCGGGCCGATGAAAAGCGAGGCGGCCAGGGCCAGCACCAGGCCGCCCATGACCGCGGTGGCGAGCGGCTTCAAGAGATCGGTGCCGTGGCCCACCCCCACCGCCAGCGGCAGGAACCCCAGGACGTCGGCGGCCATGGTCATGAGGATCGGACGCAGCCGTCGGCGGGCGGCGAGCTCGACCTCGATGCGGCCGGGCGGGCTCTTGTAGTGGCGCGCCTGGCCGAAGATCAAGATGCCGTTGTTGACGACGATCGCGAATACCAGCAAGAGGCCCAGGAACGAGGTGCTGTCCAGGGGGATGCCGCGCAGCCACAGGGCGGCCAGCGAGCCTAGGGCGCTCAACGCGGTCGCCACCAGCACGGCGAGCGCGGCGCGCTGCGCGCGCAGCTGATAGCCGACCAGCACGAGCAGCACGAGCAGTGCGAAGACCAGGGTGAGCTCCATCTGCGCGAAGCTCTTGGCCTGCTCCTTGTAGTAACCGCCGATGCGCGCGGTGATGCCGGGCGGGAGCGGGGTCTTCGCGATCAGCTGGCGCGCGGCGGCGGCCGCCTGACCAAGCCCCATGGAGCGGTGCGGACGGACCTCGATATCCGCGAAGGGCACCAGATTCTGGTGGGTGATGACCGGCACCGAGCGTTGCATGCGGGCGCGGGCGAAGGCCCTGAGGGGGGCATACGGACCGTGCGGCGCATGTACGAACAGGCGCGGCGAAAGCGCGCCCGTGATGCCCCCGGCCGGGCTCGTCGACACCGCGATCGGCAGGATCTGGGCGCCGCGCAGCAGGTAACCCGCCGGCACCCCCCAATAGCCGGCCAGCAGCTGGGCGCCGAGGAGGGGCGGCGTGAGGCCATCCTGCAGGGCGCGCGCGCGCGGGATCATGGTGATCGTGGGGCCCGCCGAGGAGGTGGCGAAGCTCACGTTGGCGAAGCGGTGGCTTGCGGCGAGCCGCGCCTCGAGGCGCCGGGCGTAGACCGCGAGCGCCGAGGCGCTGTGCCCAAAGACCTCGACGTCGAGCGGATCGTGGGCGCCCGACAGGTTGCCGAGCTGGGTCACCAGCAGCTGATGGAGCTTTAGCATCGACAGGCTCGGATAGGCCGCGCGAAACCGCGCCCCCAGGGCGCGCATGGTGGCAATGGCCGAGGCCCGCGGCTTCAGGGTCATGACGATGTCGCCCTTGTTGGGGGTCGCGCGCGGATTGCCGAGGCTCTGGCCGACCACCACCGAGGCGGTCGCGACCTCGCGGTCATGGGCGGCAATGGCCACCAGGCCGCGCCCCACCGCCAACGTCTGGGATGCCGAGCTTCCCACGGCCGTGCGAAACGGCACCGCAATCACGCCCTCGTTCCACGCCGGCAGGAAGGCCGTGGGCAGCACCCGGAAGATCCCGTAGGCCCCCGCCAGGATCGCGAGGCTCGCCACGATGCCGAGGATTGGCGTGCGCAGGCCGCGGCGCAGGGCCCGGGCATAGGCTACGCGCGCGCGGCGCGCCGGGCGCCACGCCTTGGGGGCCAATCGTTCGCGCCCGGCGAGGTAGGTGGCGAGCAGCGGGGTCACCGACAGCGCCACCGCCTGGGACACGACCAGCGCGGTGACAAGCGCTACCGCCATCTGCCGAAACAAGATACCGATGGTGCCGCTCAGCAATATGAGCGGCACGAACACCAAGGCCGAGGTCAGGGTCGCGAAGGTCATCATCGGCAAGACCTCGCCGGCGGCGCGCAAGGCCCGCGAACGGCGCTCGGCGATGGTCCCCGGGGCATGGGCGTGGGTCGCCTGCTCGATCACGACGATGGCGTGGTCGACGAGCGCGCCGATGGCGGCGGTGATGCCGCCCAAGGTCATGATATTGAGGCCGAGGTGCAGGATATGCAGCACCACGAAAGTCCCGGCGAGCGACAAGGGCACAACCACCACGGTCGCGAGCGCGGTGTCAAAGCGTCGCAGGAAGGCGAGCAGCACCGCGAAGGTGATGATGGTGCCCAGGATGAGCGCCATCCATACGTCATGCAGGCTTGCCTTGATGAGCCGCGAGAGGTCGTAGTCGCGCACCAGACGCACACCGCGCGGCAGGCCCCGGCGCAAGGAGGCAATGGCGCGGGCCACACCGTGGGCGACCTGCTCGACGTTGGCGCTCGCCTGCGCGGCGACCTCGATCAGGAGGCTGTGGGCATGGTGGGCGACGGCCGAGCCGCGGATGCGGGGCGGGGGGCCTACGGCGACATGCGCGAGCGCCGACAACGGCAGGGTGGCGCCGCGCACGCCCCCCAGGGGCACCGGCAGCCGGCGGAGCGCGGCGACTGTCGCGGGGCGGCCGGCTGCGGTCAGCAAGAAGCTGTCGTGAAAGCCGGCCATGACCCCCCCAAAATACGGCCCCTGGTGGGCACGCAGGAGGGCCACGATGCGCGAGAGCCCGATATGGTGGGTGATGAGGCGCCGCAGCGACAGGTCGACGTGCACCTCGGGCCAGCCGCGACCGATCGAGGCCACGGTATAGACGCCCGGGACGTCCAGCAGCCGCGGCTTTATGGTAAAGGCGTAGGTCGGCATCATCGCGCTGCTGGTCGTCTTTTGCGAGACCAGGGCGTACTCGGCAAACGGGTAGATGCTTGGCATCATGAGCCGCACGCTCATGTGCGCCGCCGGCGGCAAGGCCACCTGCCCGAGGCGCGCCTCGAGCAGCAGATAGGCGTTGTTCGGGGTGATGGCACCATTGAAGAACACATGGATCTTGCAGAGGCCGTTGCTCGTGGTCGAGCGCACCAGCGTCACGTTCGGCACACCTTTCGCGGCCTGCTCCAGGGGCTCGGTGATGCGCACGAGCATGGCGTGCACCGGAAGATAGCCGTCGCTTACCAGCACCGAGACGCGCGGGAAGTTGACGCTTGGGAACACGCTGCGCGGCAGGGCGTTGAAGGCCACCACGCCGGCCGCGAGCACGAGCACCGCGACCAGGGCAGTGGTATGACGATTGGCCCACAAGGCCTCGAGGTAGGCCCTCACTGAACGACCCGCACCGCCACCCCGGCGCGCAGGCGCGCGACGCCGGAAATGATGACCGGCGCGCCACGACCCACGGCCCCGGCGACGAACACCCGGTGGGCATCGATGCGCAGGACCTTGACCGGCACCGCTTGCGCCCGTCCGCTCTTCAAGACATATAGGCGCGCGCGCCCATGGCGCACCATGAGCGCCGATCGTGGCACGGCGATCGCGCCCTGCCGGTGCCCAAAGAGTGTAAGCCGCAGGATTTGTCCGGGACGCAGCGGCTGACGCAGGCCGCGCACATAAGCGCGCACGAACCCCAGACGGTCGGCGCGCGCCGCCAGGGCATAGACCCGCCCGGCCGGCCGCATGGAACCATGGGCGACAACCACGGCGCGCGCCCCGACGTAGAGCCGGTCGGCCTCGCGCGCGGTGAGTGCGCAACTCTCGTAAACACCGCCCGCGCCGCCGATGGTGACCACATCCGCGCCGCGCGTAAGCCATGCGCCGGGCGCTGCCTTATAGCGCACAGTCCCGGCGAACGGGGCCCGCACCGTGCCTCGCGCCAAGCGCGCACCGGCCGCCTGCCAGGCGGCGGCATCGGTCCGCCAGCGCGCCTGGAGGCTGCGCGCATGGGCGGGCGTGACCAGCCCTTGGCGGGCCAGCACTTGGGCCTGCTCGTAGGCGATGTGCGCGGCCCGCGCCTGGGCCTGCAAGGCGCGTACGGTGGCGGCGAGGCTCATGGGCAACAGGCGCGCGACGATGGCGCCGGATGCCACCGTACTGCCAGGGGCCACGGGCAGGGGGCCCATGATCGCCTCATAGGGCGCCTGCACCATCACGTGCTCGGGCCCATGCACGCGCGCGAAGACCGGGATGGCGGGACGATAGGTGGCGCGCGCGGCGCGCGCCACATGGACGGTTGGCGGGGCGGCGCCGAAGGCGAGGCCCGGGACGAACAGCAAACCCCAGGGCGCGGACCTCACGCCCGTTCTCCCGACCACGGCCGGGCGGTGGCGGTGATGAGCGCGAGCGTGGTCGCCGCGCGGGCAAGGCGTAAGGCGGTCATTTTCAGCTCCACGGTGGTGAGTTCCTGCATCAAGGTGAGGTAGGACACGAGGCCCAGGGCGCGCGCCCGGTAGGCGGCCTGCGCGGCGCGGGCGGTATGCGCGAGCCCCTTGCGGCGTCCCTTGAGGCGCGTAAGTTCGCGGTCGAGGCTCGCCTGGGCCCCGGCAAGGCGGTAGATCTGGGAGCGGGCCGCCGCCAGGCGCGCGACATAGCCCTTGAAGAGCGCGGCGCGGCGCGCGCGGGCGATGGCCACCGCGCCACGATTGGCGTTGAAGAGCGGCAGCACGAGGCTCAGCTGGAGACCGGCCTCGCTCACGCCCGAACTGTTGCGCGCGCCCGCCGCCCCGAGGCTCAGGCGCGGATACTGGTCGAGCACGGCGCGTAAGAGCGCGGCGTTGGCGCTATGGTAGGCGGCCACCAGGGCCACGAGATCGAGCCTGCGCGATACGGCATGATGAAAGAGCGCGCCGGGCGCGCCCGATACCGGGCGCAGCCGATGCGGCCGGGCGATGGCGAGCGGCATCGCCGGCGAAAGACCCAGTTGGCCCGCGAGGGCGACCCGGGCTGCGCGCAGGGCACGGTGCAAGGCCGCGACCTTCATGCGCGTCGCGTCTCGGGCGGCCTCGAAAAAGAGCCAGCGGCGGCGGGCGATCAGGTGGCGGCGCAGATCGCCACGCAGCACGAGTTCATGCCCCTTCCAGAGCGCCAGGGCCCGGCGCGCGATCCGCCACTCGGCCTTCAGCCAGTACACCTGGCGGGCCGCCAGCCGCGTCTCGTTGGCCGCCACCCATTCGCGCCACGCCACCTGATAGCGGACCGCCGACGCCCGCTCGCGGGCCATGCGGATATCGGTGGAGCGGGTGACGAGCCGCGACAGATCCCACAGGAAGCCGTCGGACAAGGCCGTGGTGTGTCCGGCGGCGCCGACCCCGTAGGGCTTCAGGGCGCTGAACTGGATGACGGGGTCGGGCAGCAGCCCGGCCGCGAACACCTGGGCGCGGGCGATGCGCTCGCGCGCACGCAGGGCGCGCAGGGCGGGGCTGGCGATCACCGCGATCACCCCCAGCTCCTTGCCGGTGAGCGGCTTTTGGAAATCGAGCGCGAGCGGCGACAGGCCCCGCACCTTGAGGGCGCGCGCGGCGGCGATCAGCGCGTGGCGCGGGGGGCCGTTCAGGGCCGCGAGCGCCGGGGCGCGCAGCGGCTTGGCGTGGTAGACGGCGCAACCGGACAGCACCGACCAGATGAGCGCGAGCGTGAGCTTGCGCACCCCTAGCCCACCGGCAGCAGGTTGCGAAACGACTCGATCGCCGGGAATTCGCCGCAATCCTTGTCCGGCCCCCGCAGATCGGGCCTGCGGATCGCGAGCAGATGGCGAATGCCGTAGTCGCGCGCGCAGCGCAGCACGGGCAGGCTGTCATCGATGAGCAGGGTGCGCGCCGGCTCGAAGGGCTCGAGGGCCCGCAGCTCGGCCCAAAAGGGCGCGTGCTCCTTGGCGAGGCCCAGGTCGTGCGCGCAGAACACCGCGTCCATGTAGCGATCGATGCGGGTGCGTTGAAACTTGAGGGTCACGGTCTTGCCGTGGGCGTTGGTGACGAGCACCAGGCGCTTGCCGGCCTCGCGCATGGCGTCCAGGAACTCCTCGACGAACGGGCGCAGGGCGATGCGGTGGGCGACCTCTTCCTTGAGCTGGGCGATGTCGAGCGCGAGCTCGTCGCTCCAATAGTCGACGCTATACCAGTTCAGGGTCCCCTCGGCGCGCCGGAACCGCTGATACAGCTGGCTCTTGGCCTCATCGAGCGCAAGACCGTTTTGCTCGGCGTAGCGCAAAGGCACATGCTCCTGCCAGAAGTGATTATCGAAATGCAGGTCGAGCAAGGTGCCGTCCATGTCCAAAAGCGTGGTCTCTACCAAACCCCAGTCGATCATGGCGCCCCCCAATTTTCGTCATTATAAGGGGGCGGGCAGGGCGGGGCTACCCGAAGGCCACCCGCCATGCTAGCCTCGAGCCATGACCGATGCCGGCTGTCCGCTCTGCGCCCTCAACGAAGAGGATGGGCTGTGGGCGAATGAGGAGTGCCTGGTGATATCGGCACAGACCGCGGGGGTCGGGACGATCTGCCGGGTGGTGTGGCGGGCCCACATCCGCGAGATGAGCGACCTGGGCGTGGCCGAACGGCGGACATTCATGGACGTCGTGTTCGCGGTCGAGTCGGCCCTGAGGCGGCAGGCGCGCCCGGCGAAGATGAACCTGGCCTCGCTTGGGAACCTCGTGCCCCACCTGCACTGGCACGTCATCCCGCGCTACCAGGACGACGCCTACTTCCCGGACGCCCCATGGGCCGCGGCGCGCCGCCCCGGGGCGGAACACCCCCTGAGCGACGAGCTATTGCGGGGGGTGCTTGGCGAGGTCCTCGGGCAACCCCGGAAATCCCGCCTATAATTCCCCAGGGTTTAAAGGAAGCAGGGGCCTCATGCAGGAACCGCTATACCTCGCCCTGGACCAGGGAGGGCAATCGACGCGCGCGGTGCTGTTCGATCCGTCGGGGAGCGCCGTGGCGCGCAGTCGCGTCGCGGTCGGGCAGTCGCGCCCGGATGCCACGGCCGTGGAGCAGGATCCCGAAGAGCTCGCGGAATCCCTGCAATCGGCCATAACGCAGGTGTTGGGGGCCGTGGGGACGGAGGCGCGCATGCGCATCGCCGCCGCCGGGCTTGCCACGCAACGCTCGAGCACGGTGTGCTGGGATACGCGCACCGGGGCGGCGCTGTCGCCGGTCTTGAGCTGGCAGGACCGGCGCGCGGGGGCGCTCATGCCCGCCTACGAGGACCGCGCGCCGCTCATCGCGAACCGCACCGGGCTGCGGCTATCCCCCCACTACGGCGCGCCCAAGATGCGCTGGTGCCTGGACCACCTGCCGGCGGTCAAGGCGGCGCAGAAGGCGGGGCATCTGGCCATGGGTCCCCTGGCGAGTTTCCTGGCGTTTCGCACCCTCACGCCGCGGGCCCTGATCGTGGATCCCGCGAATGCCGCGCGCACGCTGCTGTGGGGGCGCGAACGGCAGGATTGGGACCCCGAACTGCTGGACGTCTTCGGGATCCCGTGGGAGACCCTGCCGGCGTGCGTGCCGACCCACCACTCCTTCGGGGCGGTGCCCGCGGGCGGGGCCTTCGTGCCGCTCACCGTCCTCACCGGCGATCAGGCGGCCGCGCTCTATTGCGAGGGGGCGCTGCGAACCGACACCATCTACGTCAATATCGGCACGGGCGCGTTCCTTCAGCGCCCCCTCGAGCGACCGACGGCCGACCCGGGACGGCTCTTGTGGAGCGCGGCGACGCGCGGCGGGGGCCGGGACCTGGATGTGCTCGAGGGCACCGTCAACGGCGCCGGCGCGGCGCTGGCGTGGGGCAGCGAGGCGCTCGCCTACCCGGGGCTGGCCGGCGATTGCGATCGCCTGCTGGCGGATTGCGACCCGCGCCCGCTGTTTCTGAACGCGGTCGGCGGACTGGGCTCCCCCTACTGGCGGCCGGACGCGTCGGCGCGCTTCGAGGGCGACGGGACGCGGGCGGCGAAGGCGGCGGCGATCATCGAAAGCGTGGTGTTCCTGATCCAGGAGAACATCGAGGCGCTGTGCGCCGCGGTCGGCCCTTGCGCGGCGCTGGTGGTCACGGGCGGCCTCGCGGCCTCCGACGGGCTCTGCCAGGCGCTCGCCGACACGAGCGGCCTCCCGGTCCGCCGCCCCGCCGAATACGAGGCCACGGCCCGCGGCCTGGCGTTCCTGGCCGCCGGCTGCCCGGGCGATTGGCGGGCGGGGGCGGGGGGCGTGTTCCAGGCGCGCGCGAACGAGCCCCTGCGGGAGCGGCGCGAGCGCTGGCGCGCGCTCATGCCGGCGTCAGTCGACGGGTAGCGCCAGGCGGCGGGTATCGGCCTGCGCGACCCGCTCCGGCAGGACGGCCTTGAAGCGGTCCATGACGCGCTCGGCGGTATGGCGGTAGCCGGTGAGCTTGCCGCCGAAGATGCTGATGAGGCGGGGCAGGGGGGCGTCGGCGAGCAACACCGTCTCGCGCGAACGCGCGCTCAGGCCGCTTTCCGTCTTGGGCAACACCCGCAGGCCCGCGAAGCTAGCCACGACCTCCGTGGACAGCCCCGGAAAATACGCCGCCAGCGCCTCCCGCAGATAGGCGATCTCGCCGGGGGAGGGCTCGACGAGCGCGGGATCGCCGACATAGAGCCGCTCGGTCGTGCCCGTCAAGATCCGTCCCCGCCAGGGCAGCACGAACACCGCGCGCCGGTCGGAGGGCGCCTCGATGTAGTAGCACCCCTGGCTCAGGGCGCCCTCGGTGATGATGTGGGTGCCGGCGACCAGGTCGTGGGGCACCCGCGGCGGGCCGGGCAGGACACGGCTCAAGGCCTGCGCCGCCCACGGGCCGGCGGCATTCACGAGCACGTCGGCATGACACGAGTGCACGACCCCGTCGCGGACATAGCGAATCTCATAGCCGGCGCCCGCGCGCTCGGCGCCCACGAAGCGCGCGCCGGTGCGGATCTCGGCCCCGAAGGCCTCGGCCGAGCGCGCCACCGCGTGGGTGAGGGCGACATCGTCGGTCTGCGCGTCCGTGTAGCGAAACACCGCCTTGAGTCCCGCGGTGTCGAGCCCGTCCAGGGTATCCCAGTCACGAGAAGGGACGCGCGCAAACTCCCCGGCCGCGCCGCCCGCGAGCAGGCGATAGAGCAAAAGCCCCATGTGGACATGGGGCGCGCCGCGCCGCGAGGAACGGTAAATGGGGATATGGAAGGCCCGGCGCTCGACGAGCCCGGGGGCGATGCCAAGCAGGATCTCGCGTTCGCGCAGCGATTCGCGCACGAGCCGGATGTTGCCGGACTCGAGATAGCGCAATCCCCCATGGATGAGCTTGGAGGAGCGGCTCGAGGTGCCGGCCGCCAGCGCCTGCTGCTCCAGGAGCAGGGTGCGGTAGCCGCGCACGGCCGCCGCCTGCGCGACGCCCACGCCGTGTATCCCGCCGCCGATGATCACCACCTCATAGCGGCCGTTCACGCGCCGATCTCCTTCAAGGCCATGGCGAGCTCCGCGACGGCAAAGGTCTCGACGAAGCGCACCCCGCGCGCCTCCAGGGCACGGGCCTCCCGGGCGTCGTCGATCTCGTAGACCACGAGGGTCGTGCCCTGGTGGCCGAGCGGCCCGCGCCGCGGCAGGCCGCGCGCGTCACAGAAGTGATACTCGGGCGCGAGCGCCGCCGTGCCGCGCGCGCGAAAGTCGCGGTAACGCCGGGTGACGAGACCGATCGCCGGCCACAGATCGCGGGCCGCCGCGAGCGCCTTGCGGGAAAACGAGATGAGCACGGTCTGGGCGAGCACCGGCCTGAGAAGCCCGTGCACCGCCTGCGCCACGGGCCCCGCGCCAAAGCGCTGGACGGCCTCGCGCTTGATCTCGACAAAGGCCGTGACCGCCGGGTGGGCGGCGAGAAACGCGGCCAGATCGGCGACTCGCGCCAAGGGCGCCGGCGCCCGCCCCTCTCCGAAGCGCTCGGGCCACGACAGGCCGAAGGCCGCCGCCTGCGCCAGATCATAGTCGTCGATGGCGCCCGGCATGCCGCACAGGCGCCTACAGTCGCGGTCGTGGAACAGGATCGGCACGCCGTCGGCGGTCAACTGCACATCGACCTCGACATAACGGGCCCCTGCCGCGACCGCGCCCTCGAGGGCCGCAAGGGTGTTTTCGGGAAAGCGCCGGGCATAGCCACGGTGGGCGACCAGTTCGAGCATCGGGCCTCGATCAAAGAGATGGCCCGGGCATGCGGCCGCGGGCGTGCCGTACGCTACACCCTATGGCACCCGCCCTTCAACGGGTCGGCGTGCCCGCCCGTCTGAAAGTCGCGCGCGGGGACGCCGCGGGCGGGCCCATGGGCGGGGCGAGCGCCTGGATGACGCGGCGTTTGCCAAAGAGATCGCGAGAGATATTTCGCGAGCAATCCTCGGCCATTGAAAGCGATCGCGCCCACGGTCTTGGCCAGACGAACGACGGCCGGCGCGGTCGCTTTCGCGCCGGCCTCGACAAGACGCGACGCGAAATGGCCGCCCCGCTACGGCATGAGCTGGGGCATCATGGTGCGCGTATAGAGGGTTGCGAACATCCAGGCGGTGAGCCCTATGGTCAGGATGTACAGCGGGACATAGAGGATGAAGCAGACCGTGAACCACCGCTGCGAGGGGGCCGGCGTCAGCTGCAGGACAAGCACGAGCTGCGCGATCGCGGCAAGCCCGCCGGTGGCGGCGATGACGAAAGACAGGCCCGGCATGGCCCAGGCGTGGCGGACCACCGCCACAAAGGAGATCGTGAGCAGGATCACGGTCACCGCAAATCCGCCGAGGTAATGGCGGGTGTCGATGGCGCGCACCTCGGGGTGGGAAAGCGGCTCGTCCTCGAAGGCGCTCAAACCCATGCCCCCCGCAGATAGGTGAAGCTGAACACCAGCACCCACATGAATCCCTGGAAAAACCAGAAGATCCGCAGGTTCAAGAGCCGATAGACCACATGGGGATGGAAACCGAAGATGGCGACCTGGGCCATCATGACGGGAAACCATATGAGGCCCAGACCGATATGGAGGGCGTGATAGAGGGTGAGCGCGAAGACCGCCGACAGATAACCGCTTCGCTCGGGCGTAATGCCCTTTGCCACGAGGTCGAGCGCCGCGTGCGCGCTCAAGACGGCGAAGCCCACGCCAAGCAGGAAGGCCGTCGCCATCCACGCGAGCAGCGCCCCCTGGCGGCCGCGCTTCAAGGCACCCATGGCAAGGCCCAGGGCCAGCACGCTTGCCAGGAGCAGCAGCGTCTCCCAGTAGGCGGTGAGCGGGTGGAGCACCGTGGCCCCCATGGGCCCGCCCGCGGCATTCATGCGGTGACCAAGAACGAGGCAGGCGCTAAAGAGCGTGGCGTACATCATGGAATCGCTCAGGACATAGAGCCAGAAGCCGAGGGTGTGGGCCCCTATCTTGTCGTGATGGAGGTTTGCGCGATCCCACAGCTCCTGCGCGGACGCGCGGCCCGCGGCGCTCATGGGCGCGCCCCCCTGTCGGCGGGGGCGGAGGAAAGGCCGCCCGGGTGGGCTCGCGGCCCCGGCCTCGGGGCCGCCGACCCCCCGCCCGGCATCGCGGCCTTGGCAAAAAACGGTGCGGGCATGGGGCTTGGTTCGGGATCCTCGGGATCTCGCGCGTCCCCACCGCCCTCGAGCCGCGCGACGCGCGCGGCCGGCAGCGTGTATTCCGTGTCATTGTGGAACGACCGCGCGATCACGACCGCCATGATGGCCAACAGGGTTGCCGCGCACAGCCACCAGATGCGCCACACGAGCCCGAAGCCCAGACCCAAGCTGAGCGCCCCCAGGATCAGGGGCACGGGGGTGCTCTTGGGCATGACGATGTCGAAATAATGATCCGGAACGCGCCCCACGAGGCCGCGCTCGCGCCGCCACGCCCACTCGTCGCGTCCGTGGATCACGGGCAGGACCGGGTAGTTGTAGGCGGGGACGGGGGACCATGTCAGCCATTCGAGGCTGCGCGTCGTGGCCCACGGGTCGGCGGCGACGCGATTTTTCTTGCGATCGCGCAGGCCGACGACGAGCTGCTTCAAGAGATAGTAGGCGGCGATGCCGTAAAAGAGGATGCCGACCTCGGCTGCGATCAAGGGTGGCCGCCACTGGACGAAAGGGATGTAGTCGAGGCGGCGCGTCATGCCCATGAAACCCAGGGCGTACAGCGAGCCGAAGACCGTGAGAGTGCCGGCCGAAAAGAACCAGAAGGCCTTGCGCCCGGAGCTTTCATCGAGCGGGAACCCGAAGACCTTGGGAAACCAGAAGAGGTAGCCGGAAATCGCCGCGAACGTGATGAGAAGCATGAAGGAATGGAAGTGCGCGATCAGAAAGGTGCTGTTGTGGACCGAGTAGTCTATGGCTGGCATGGCGAGCATGATTCCAGAGAGCCCGCCCACGAGCAGCAGGACGTAGGCGCCCAGGCACCACAGCATCGGGGTATCGAAGCGTAGCCGTCCGCGGTAGAGCGTAAGCGCCCAATTGAAGGCCTTGACCCCGGTCGGCACGCCCACCATCATGGTGGCCGCGCCATAGAAGAGATTGACGCCCGGGCCCGCGCCCATGGTGAAGAAGTGGTGCAACCAGACCATCCATGACAGACCGGCTATGGCCAGCGCCGCGACCGCCATGGACGTGTAGCCAAAGAGCGGTTTTTCGGCGAAGACGGGGATCACCTCCGAGATGATGCCAAAGGCCGGCAGCACCACGAAATACACCTCCGGGTGACCCCATATCCAGAAAAAGTCCGTGTACATCATGAGATTGCCGCCGAGCGACGCGGTGTAGAAGTGCGTCCCGAGATAGCGGTCCGAGGCCAGCATGAGAAGCGCGGCGGCCAGGACCGGAAAGGCGCTGACGCCGATCACGCTCGTGCTCAAGGCGGTCCAGGTAAAGATCGGCACCCTTTTCCAGCCCATGCCGGGCGCGCGCATCTTGATGATGGTGGCGATGAGGTTGGCGGAATTCAGCGTGCTGCCAAGCCCCGACAGTTCCAACGCCCACAACCAATAATCCGTGCCGACACCGGGGCTGTAGGGGAGCTCGGTGAGCGGCATGAGACCCACCCAGCCGGCGTGCGAGAAATCACCCACGAAGAGCGAGACCATGACCAACGCGGCGCCGGCCGCGGTCAGATAAAAGGTAAGGGCGTTGAGGTAGGGAAAGGCCATGTCGCGGGCACCGATCTGCAGGGGCACGATGACGGCCATGAGCCCCGTGAGTATGGGCGTTATGGCAAAGAGGATCATGATCGTGCCATGAGAGCTGTAGATCTGATCGAAATGATAGGGCGGCAGGTAACCGTGCAGGGCGCCGAGGTAGCCGGTCGAATGCGGGCCTATGGCCATGACCTGCTGGGTGCGTATCATCACCGCGTCTATGAAGCCGCGGAACAACATGACAAGCCCCAAGACGATATACATGACCCCGATCTTCTTGTGATCCAGGCTCGTCAACCACTCGCGCCAGAGATAGCGCCACTTATGGTGGTAGGTGATCGGCATGATCACCGCCAGGCCCGCCAGGATCGCGAACAGGAAGGCGCCCTGGATGATCGGCGTCTTGTAGGGGATCTCGTGCAGCGACAAGCGGCCGTAGATCGGGCTCCAGGATCCCTGGAGGTGAACGAACATGGCGCCTCCTCAGTGGATGATCTTGATGGCGAGCGGCTTGGTCATGTTTTCGGTCATGCGCAGCGGCGTTCGGTACACGCGGCCCGCGAGGATCCGGTGAATCACGTAATCGAAGAGCTTCGGGCGCGGATGCGAGAAATACATCGGTTTTTCCCCAAGATTGATCGTGGGCTGGGCGATGTTGTTGAATGCGGCGTAGGTGAGGCGCACGGGGCCTTGGCAACCCCGCGCGCCCAGGCGCGAAAGGTCGCGGGCGGCACGACCATGACGCTAAAACCCATCCACGAAAATCCGCCGCCACTGAAGTTCGCGGAATAGCCGCGATAGAGGCCGGCGCGGGCGGCGATCATCGCGAGCTTGGTGCGCATGCCCGGCATGATGTCGATCTCGCCCACGAGCTGCGGGATGAAGAAATCATTGACCACGGTGGCGGATGTGAGACGGAAATGGATGGGGATGTCGACCGGCACGACGAGCCGGTCGACGGTGGCAAGCCCTCGGCGCGGGTAGATGAACACCCATTGCCAGTCGGTGGTTATGACATCGACTTGCACCTCCGGCCCGCGCAGCACGGTGCCCTTGGGTCCCGGGTAGGGGGCGAAATGGCTGGGGCGGCCGGCGGTGGGCGAGGGCTTGTCGTGCCTCGCGAGGTAGCGCGGTATGGCGGTGGGATCGTAGGGATCGGCGAGAAATACCGCCCGATAGGAGAAATAGGTGAGGACGCCCACCGCGGCAATGGGGACGCCCCACATGAGCAGCTCGAGGATGGGAGACCTCTTGAAATGAGGGTCATAGCGCGCCCGGCGCCCCTTTCGGTACCTCACGAGGATGACGGCGGTGGCCACGAGCAGCGGCCCCACGATCAGCACCATGATCGTAAAATCGATGATCGTGTAATGAAGCTCGGCGGCCGCCACCGCGCCGCGGGGATGGAACAGCCACACCGAGCGGCTTTGGCACCCGGCGAGACACGCGCCAAGCGGCATCATCCAGAATCGTGGGCGAGACCAGGGTCGGGCAGGCATGTCGTCATTCCCGTTGCGTTGCGGGCATTATCGAGGCAGGCGCGTTGCTTCGGCCATCCGTCATTCGCACGGCGCCGCGGGATGCGCGAGCGGGCGTGGCGGGAATGAGGCCCCGCGGGGTGGATTGACCCGCCAGGCGGCGGCTTCCGATAATCGGCGGGCAGGAAGGCAAGGGACCAGAAGCGGGACGACGTCGGGATCTGACCGCGCGAGGAGGCGTTCGTGCGGGTCGGCACTTTTTTCAGGGGGTCACAGGATGCCGTCCTCAACCCCCCGCACGGCGCCACCGCATGTCCCGATTGCGGCGCCATTCAGGCGCTAAAGGCCTTTGGCGTACACGGCTTTCTTCACTGCTATCGCTGCGGGGCCCCGCTCGAGCGCATGCGCGGGCGTTCGCTGGACGCCGCGCTCGCCTGCGCGCTCACGACCTTCATCCTGCTATGGCCGGCCAACATCCTCACGCTGCTCTCGGTCTCGATAGCGGGCGCGCGCCGGAGCAGCGTGATCGCCTCGGGCGTCGCCGTCTTATGGCATCAGGACTGGCCGGTGACCGCCATCGTGGTGGCCGTGGAAATCGTGATTCTGCCTTTCGTGCGCTATGGCGGACTCGCGGTGGTCCTCGCGCTTTTGCGCGCGGGCGCGCGCGGGCCCCGGGTTGGGCGGGCGCTGCGCTGGATCGAGACCATCGACCAGTGGGCGATGCCGGACGTCTTCCTGTTTGGGGGTTTCATTGGATACAGCCGGGTAGCGCCGTTTCTGCCGACGCATATCGGGCCCGGGGCCTACTGCCTGGTGGCGGCGTCGCTGTCTGCCATGGCCACGCGCGCGGCCTTCGAGCGCCGCGCGACATGGCGCCTGATCGGCGCGCACGCGGCGCGGCCGGAGCCTGGCATGGTGGGGTGCCAGCACTGCGACGCGGCCCTGGTGGCGCGATACGAGGGCGCGGACTGCCCGCGCTGCGGGGGGACGGTGTTTCGCAGCCGGCCCGCCACCGTGAGCCGCTCCCTGGCCTTCACGGTCGCCGGACTCGTTTTATACCCCATCGCCTACCTCTACCCCATGGAGGCCAACGATCGCTTCGACAGCCTTCACCCTTATTCCATCATGACCGGCGTCATGAAGCTCGTCGACGCCCATTTCCTGTTCTTCGCGGGCGTCGTGTTCGTGGCGAGCATCGTCATCCCGTTTCTGAAGCTGTTCGCGCTGGCGTGGTTTGCGGTCTCGATTCATGCCGGCTCGCAGAGGCACCTGCGATTCAAAACGCGCCTTTATCGCTTGATCTCCGTGATGGGGCGATGGTCTCACATCGACGTTTTTACGGTGATCGTGTTTTTGCCGCTCATGCATCTGCACGGCTTCCTGGCGGTGAGCGTGGGGTGGGCCTTGCCGGCGTTTCTCGCGGTGGTGGTCTTGACCATGGTCGCCACCGATCTGTTCGATCCGCGCGCGATGTGGCGGACGAAGGAGGACGCGGGTGACTGAGGGGGGCGGCGACAAGCATCCCCGCGAGGCGCAATTCCACCCCGGCCGGTGGCCGGGGCTTGTGTGGGCGATCCCGGTGGGCGCGCTGCTGGTGGTGGCCTGGATCGGCATCAGGGCGCTCGTGCACAACGGGCCCCAGGTGCGCGTGACGTTCCCTCTGGTGGGCGGTATCAAGACGCAACACACCAAGGCCAAATATCGCGGGGCGGTCGTGGGTCATGTGAGCGGCGTTCACGTCTTCCCCATCCGCGACCAGATGAAGGTCGATATCCGATTTAACTCCGACATGGAGGGCTATCTCGCGCGCGGCACCAAGTTCTGGATCGTGGGCAACTCCTTTCAGGCCACGAGCCTCTCGTCCTTGAAGACCGTCATAACCGGGCCTTACATCGATATCGAGCCGGCGAAAGGCAAGACCTGGCATCAATTCATGGGGGCGGCCAAGCCGCCGATCCTGAAGCATCAGCACGCGGGCGAGACCTTCGTGCTCCTGACAAGGCGCCTCGGGGACATCTCCCGGGGCTCCAAGGTGTACTACAGGCACATGAAGGTGGGCGCGGTGCTGGGCTATCGATTACCGAAGAGCAGGGGAAGATTCCATGTCTACTGCTTTGTGCGGGCGCCTTATCAGCGGCTCGTGCAGACCACGACCAGGCTCTGGGATGCAAGCGCCGTGCACGTCGCGCTCGGAGGGAGCGGCCCGGGCGTCGAACTGCAGTCGCTGCCGGCGCTGATTTCGGGCGCGGTGGCGTTCATGACCCCGGCGCCGGGTCGTGGGGCACGAAATGGGGCGCGCTTCACGCTCTACAAGAGCCGGGGCGATGCCCGCGACGCCCCGTCGCCGATGGCGGTCGACTACCAGCTGAGGCTGCCGGGCGGCCCGCATGGGCTCAGGCGCTGGGCGCCGGTCACTCTCGAGGGGGCGCGCGTGGGATCGGTGACGGCGGTGCACATGATCTACGATGGGCGCCGCGGCCGGCTCGTGACGCGCGTACGGATCGCCCTCGACCCGCGGCTCCTGGGCCTGGCCTATGCGCGCCGTGCGCGCACCCCGCCCCGCAAACCGGTGGACGCCATGCTGCGGACCTTGATCGCCCACGGCCTGCGCGCCGAGCGCGCCCGCGGCACGCCGCTGGTCGGCGCCCCCGGCATCGTCCTGAGCCGGGTCCCGGGCGCGAAGCCCGCCACCCTCGAGGCCGGGAATCCACCCGTCATCCCGGTGACCGCGGCGGGTGGCATCGAGGACATCGCCCGGCAGGTGAGCGCGATCCTGCTGAAGGTTCGGGGCCTGCCGCTCTCCGCGATCGCCGGGAACATGCGGACCGCGACCGGCCGGATCGCCGCCCTGAGCCGCTCCCCGAAAACCAAGGAGGCCCTCAGGAATCTCGACGAGACGCTGGCCGACGTCCGCGCCATGAGCCAGAGCGCCCACCACGACCTGCCGGCCATTCTGAGGCGCGTGCGCCGGGCCGCGCAGGCCGCGCAGAAGGCCGTGACGGGCCTGCAAGGGGTCATGGGTGAAGGTCTCGCGAACCCGGGGCCCCAGGCGGGCTCGCTCCCCGCGACCTTGCGCCAGGTGACGGAGGCGGCGCGCTCGTTGCGCACCCTGGCCGATTACCTGGATGAGCGCCCAAACGCCCTTATCGTCGGGAAAGGGGGTTGATGGCCGGAAGGTCTCGCGAGGAACCACGAAAGGGGCTCTTCCGCCTGCCCGCGCACCGGGATCGCCTCGAGCCCGAGGGGAGAGCTTGGGGCGCCGGCAGGAAGAGGCGGCCCCCGGCAAGTCACTTTCGGCCAATGCGCGGGGGCCGATGGGGCGGGGAGACGAGATAGGCCACCTGCGGCATTCCCTAGAGGACATCGCGAAAGCATCGGGCATCAAGTTCATGGTGCATGAGCTGCGCCGCGCCTTCGCCACTCTCGCGGAAACCTTGGACATACCGAGCTACGCCCTGAAACGCCTCATGAACCACAAGGCCCGGGGGCGTGACGGGCGGGAATCTGCTCATCACCACCGAGCGGCTACGGGCACCTAGGGAGAAGATCGAGGACTTTGTATGGAAGGCGGCCAAGGGCGCTGAGATCGTGGTCCTGGAACGGGCGCTGTGACCGCGCAAAGGGGCTTGGCGCGCCTCCCTGTACGTCTTATACCGTAACCCATGAGGTGACGGCGTGATCCAGAGATTCCGGCACAAGGGTCTTAAAAGCTGTTCTATGAGACGGGCGGTAAGGCCGGGATAGTCGCCGACCATGCCAAGCGGCTGCGCGTGCTTCTCGCCCGTCTGGACGCTGCAAGCAAGCCCGAGGACATGAATCTGCCGGGGCGCGCCTAACCCATTGAGCGGCGAGTGGCGCGGTTACCGGGCGGTCAACGTGTCGGGCAACTGGCGGTTGATCGTTCGGTTCGAGGGGGCGGAAGCCCACGACGTGGATTACCGCGATTATCATGGAAGGAGCTTGTTATGATGCATAACCCTCCCCATCCTGGCGAAGTCATACGTGAGCTCTGCCTGGAGCCTTTGGGTTTGTCGGTTACGGCGGCCGCCGAGGCGCTGGGCGTGACGCGCAAGGCGCTCTCCGAGATTCTGAACGGGCATACCGGGATCGCCCCGACCATGGCCGTTCGCCTTTCCCTGGCATTTGGCGGCAGCGCCGAAAGCTGGCTCGTGCAGCAAGCGCGGTACGACCTTTGGCAAGTGAGCAAGAAGCCCCTGAAGGTCCGCCGACTCGCGTGACGGGCACCACCGGTTTTCCCGACCGCGTACCGGGCGAGCGTGCTTGGCGCGACCACCTGCCGGACTAGACCATGAATCGCTCGCGGCACTCAACCGAGCGCGGCAAGAACCGCGCAGACAATCTCCTCGTTCTCGCTTTCCGTGAGATAGACCTGGGCCGCTCAAATGGCCTGACATGGCCGGACGGCCGGAAGGGCGGGACCGCGCTTCCTTGTGCCCCGGCAAGCCAAGAGCGCCGCGGAATGGGCGGCGATGTGCAAAGCCGAGCATCGCGACGGATGACTGGGCGAATCCGTTAGGCCGCCGCAATCTCACCGATTACCAGCGGGCCGAGGTCGCCTTGCATCTCAAGGAGGGCTTGGTGAAGCTGGCGCGGGAACGCATGATGGCCGGAAAGGCGCACCCCCCGCCAAATTTGGCGGGGGTGGGGGCGAAACGCGAGATGAATGAGCGGATAGGGCTGGCGTCTCTCGTGGAGCCCTCGCCAAAGTGAGCGCATCGAGCGCGAGGCGATACCGGAGGTGCGGGCGAGGGGCGCCGGCCTGCCGCACGGCGAGGGAGCAGCCAAACCTTGGGATGGCCCCGAAAGCGCCCCGGCGTGCGACACGGCGAATCGGGGCTTTTGCGGATCGAGGCAAGTCTTTGTGTCTATTGGTGCCCAGGGGCGGAATCGAACCACCGACACGAGGATTTTCAGTCCTCTGCTCTACCGACTGAGCTACCTGGGCGAAGCGCGCATTAAAGCCGCTCGCCCCGGCTACGTCAAGACGCCTCGCGGCCGCGGGTCCGCGGAATCGCGGACAAGGGGGCGGGGCCGGGGCGGCGCGCCCTGGTGAGCGACGGCCTCGCGGGCCGGGGACGGGCCGACAAGGGCAGGGCTTTGCCGTATCATGGGGGCATGAAAGTGCTATTGATCAGCCCCTATGAACTCGGCCGTCAACCCCACTCGCTGGCCCATCCCGCGGCGTTGCTGCGCGCGCGCGGCCACGAGGTGGTGCCGGTCGATCTCACGCTCGCCACGCTCCCCAGGGCCGGCCTCGAGGGCTTCCAGATCATCGGGATCGCGCTCGGCATGCACACCGCCACGCGCATCGCGATGGGCCTGCTGCCAGAGCTGCGGCGCCGGGCCCGCGGCGCGCGCATCGTCTGTTATGGGGTCTATGGCCCGCCGAACCGGGCGCTTCTGAGGGGTCTGGGCGTGGACGCGGTGCTGGGCCCGGAGTTCGAGAACGACCTGCTGGCGATGGTCGCGGGGGACAGGCCGGGCGAGGGCCTTGCGAAAGTGACCTTCGTGGTCCCGGATCGCGCCGGGCTGCCGCCTTTGACGCGCTACGCGCACCTCGGGCTGCCGGATGGCTCGCGCAAGACCGTCGGCTTCGTGGAGGCCTCGCGCGGCTGCAAATATCTCTGCCGGCACTGCCCGCTGGTCCCCGTGTACGAGGGCCGCTTCCGGGCGATCCCGCGGGACGTGGTGATCGCCGACGCCGAGCAGCAGATCGCCCAGGGCGCCACCCATCTGTCCTTCGGGGACCCGGATTTCCTGAATGGGCCGACCCACGCGCTGCGCGTGCTGGCGGCGATGCATGATCGTTGGCCGCATGTGACCTTCGACGCCACGATCAAGATCTCGCATATCTTGACGCATCAAGACCTCCTGCCGCGGCTGCGCGAGTACGGCGGCCTGTTCATCACGAGCGCCGCGGAGTCGTTCGACGATACGGTGCTCCGCCATCTGGACAAGGGGCACACGGGGGAAGACATCGGCCGCGCCGTGGCGCTGGTGCGCGCCGCCGGGATGGCGCTCGCCCCGACCTTCGTGCCGTTCACCCCCTGGACGACCCTCGACGATTACGTGGACCTGCTCGCGCGCGTGCGCGACCTGGGGCTTATCAACAGCGTGGCCCCCATCCAGCTCGCCATCCGCCTGCTCATCCCGGAAGACTCCTATCTCCTGCGCATTCCGGGCTTTCGCGAAGGCCTTCGGCCATTCAACGACGCGATCCTGGGCTACCCCTGGGCAAACCCCGACGCGCGCGTCGATGCCTTGCAGGTTCGCGTCCAGGCGTGGGTGGAGCGGGCCGGAAGCGAGGGCAGCCGCTGGGAGGCCTTTGCCGGTCTGTGGCGGCTGGCGCACGAGGCGGCGGGACGCGAGGCCCCGCCGCTTGCGGCCGGCTGCGCGGGGCCCGAGGGCCCGCAGCTATCCGAGCCCTGGTACTGCTGCGCGGAGCCGACCACGGCCCAGCTCGCGCGCTGCGCGGTCGGGGCCTAGCGCAGCGGACTTTGATCATCATGTGTTCCCAAGGAGAAAATCGACATGGAAAAACCGAAATCCGCAACCTACCTGGATGAATCCCATGTGCGCGGGTACTTCGTGAAGCCACCGGGCGGCCCCGCGCCGCTTGTGATCGTGTTCATGGAGATCTGGGGCGTCAACGACCATATGCGGCTCGTGGGCGAGAAGCTCGCGGGGCTGGGATTCGCCTCTTTCGTGCTCGACTTCTACGATGGGGCGCTGTTCGCGCCGCCGGACATTCAAGGGGCCGTGGCCAAGTTCAAGGCGGTCGGGGACGCGGGGGTCATGGACGCCTTCGGCCGCGCCGTCGGCTTCTTCAAGGCGCGCAAGGACGTGCTGGCCGACAGGCTGGGCGTCATGGGATTTTGCAACGGCGGCCGCTTGGCGGTCCTCGCCGCGACGCGCTATCCGAGTGACATCGGCGCGACCATCTCTTTCTACGGCGGCGGAATCGACAACCCCAAGGACATGCTTGGCCGGACCTCGATCCTGGGCGATGTCCCGCGGCTTCAGGCGCCGCTGCTGCTTTGCTATGGGGCCCAAGACACCTCGATAGGCCCCGATGAGCATGCGCGCGTGGCCGAAAGCCTGAGCCGCGCCAACAAGCGCTACACGATGAGCGTATTCCCCGACGTCGGGCATGCCTTCATGGACAAGGCGAGCCCGGCCGAGGCGCGCGCCACCGACACGGGCTGGCGCATGACGAAGAACTTCTTCACGGCGAACCTCGCGTAGAGGCGCTGATCATTTGCTTCCCGGGGGCTTGTAGCCCTCGGGCATCGTCGCGCCCTCGCCAAAGAAGTACGACTCCATTTCCTTTTCGAGAAACTTGCGCGCCTTGGGATCCATCGGGCTCAGGCGATACTCGTTGATGAGCATGGTCTGGTGGCCGAGCCATTGCCCCCAGGCCTCCTTGGAGACGCTCTCGAAGATCCGCTTGCCGAGGTCGCCTGGATAGGTCGGATAGGCCAGGCCTTCCGCCTCTTTCTTGAGCTTCACACACAATACGGTTCGACTCATGGCACCTCCAGAAATTGGTTGAGCAGGCGGCGAATGGGCGCCGGCATCCCGGGACCAGGCCCGTGCCCTTTATACCACATCACATCGCCGCACTCCGCCACGCCGGGCGCTTGAGAGACCCCCTCGACGGGGATCGGCGTTATGGTGAGCCGGAAGTGGGTAAACACATGATGGATGGGCGCGACGGCCGGACCCATCCGAGGCTCGAGGCCGAGGGCCGCGACCGCCGCTTGCAGACCTTTGAGCTCGGCGCTTTCCGGCAGACTCCAAAGCCCGCCCCAGACACCGCGAGAAGGCCTGCGGACCAGCAGGAAGCCGCGCCCGGGATCGCGAATCAGCGCCATGAATACCGCGCGCTCGGGGCGCGGGCGTCGCGTGATCGGCGCGTCCTCGCCCTCGAAGGCGCAGCCCGCGGCGACCGGGCAGGCGGCGCACTCGGGGGTCTTGCGACAGACCAGGGCGCCGAGGTCCATGATCGCCTGCGTATAAGCGGCCGCGTCGTGCGTGGGGGTGTGGTCGCGGGCGTGCGTCCAGAGCGCGCGCAGGGCGCGCGCGTCGCGGCCGCCTACCGCATGGTAACGGGCCAATACGCGGCGGGCGTTGGCATCGAGTATGGGCGCGGGGATCCCGAAGGCAAAGGCGACGATCGCCGCCGCGGTCGACGGTCCCACCCCGGGCAGGGCCGCCCAGTCCTCGGCGGTGCGCGGGAACTCGCCGGCGTAGCGTTCGGTGATGAGGCGCGCGGCGGCATGGAGATTGCGCGCCCGCGCATAGTAGCCAAGGCCCGCCCAGTGGGCGAGGACCTCATCCTGGGTCGCCTGGGCGAGGGCCCGCACGGTCGGGAACGCGCCCATGAAGCGCCGGAAATAGGGGATGACGGCGGTTACCGTGGTCTGCTGGAGCATGACCTCGGCGAGCCAACGCGCATAGGGGTCGCTGACCTGCCATGGCAGGTCATGGCGCCCATGGCGGCGATACCAGGCGAGCAGCCGGCGCGCGAAATCGTCCACCGCTAGGGGATGCCGAGGGCGTGCTTCAAGGCGCCGCCCAGGGTCTTTAGGGTCTTGCCGAGGCCATTATGGGTCGAGTCGCTGAAGAGCCGATTCAGGGAGACATTGAACCGGATGTGGCCGGCCGGGCCCAGCACGCGCACCGGGATGACGAAGCCGCTCGGCAGCGCCACGTCCAGCAAATAATTGATGCTCTTCGTGGCGAGCGTCACGCGGCCGTGTCCATGGATGACGGCGCGCGTGGTGTGGAGCGCCAAGGCGCTCATGTGAACGACGCCATGAGAGACGGTGGCGCTGGCATGCAGATTGGAGAACGCCGTGCCCTGGTTCGCGCGGGCCTTGTGCGCGCCCGCCACCGCCTTGGGATCCTTGGCGATGAAATCGAGGTCGATGCCGCGCAGCAGGCCTTTGGGCATGCGGGCGGTCAGGCGGCCCGTGGCGCTACGCTCGATGGCGGGGAGCTTCGTCCCCGAGCCATGGAGGTGAACGTCGGCATCCACGGCCCCTGAGAATTCCGGAAAGAGATGCAGGGCGCGCAGGACCGCGCTCGCCTGCACGCGCCGGATCAGCGCATCGACGCGCCAGGTGCGCGGATGGCGCGCGAGCGCGGCCTCGACGGTCCCGGCGAGGCGCCCTTGGTAGAGCGCCATGGTCAGCGGCTTCACGACGACGCGACCGGCGGCGGCGTGGATATGGGCGTGGAGATTCGTCACCACGAGGCCGTGGACGCGGAGACGTCCGCAGGAGAGGGTGGCGTCCAGCGGTGTGCTCGTGACCGTCGAGGGCGTGGCCGGCGGGGGCGTGCTCGCGGGCGCCCCCGGCGGGGGCGTGCTCGCGGGCGCGGGGAGATAGGGCATGGGCCGCAGCCGATCGATGGCGAGACGGGCCCGGTAGAGGAGCGGGTGGGCGCTGCGCGTGATGTCCCCGGTGATGGTGGTCCGGTCGAGCGTCAGGCGCAGGGGGGCGAGCGTGAGCGTGGACGGGTCCCAATGGAAGCCCGCGTCCGCCGAGGCCTTTGTGAGGACATGCGGGTCGCGCGGCGCGTAATGGAGGCCCAGGGCCGCGAGCAGGGGGCGCGGGGCGAAGGGGGGCGCGACGAGTCGTCCGCTCGCGCGGAGGCCGGCGGCGGCGTGCAGGACATGGATCTCGCCATGGGCGCGCAGGTTCGCGACCTGGAGATGCAGCGGAGCAAGCGTGAGCCGGGGCGCCTTATAGGTGGCCTGGGCAGCGAGACGAAACGGCAAAGGCGGGCGCCCCGCGGTCTTCAAAAGGGCGTGGAGGTGGATGGCCACCGGCCGTCCCGGCACGATGACGCCCAGGCGCAAGCCGAGATCGGACAGCGTGTCGCGACTGTGGGCGCGGGCGTTGTCGTAGCGGATGAGGGCGTGTCTTACGGTAAGGCCGGCGGCGCGCGCGAGCACAAAGGCCGGCGCCTCATGCGCCTCGGCCTTTGCGGTCGCGGGCGTGCGGGGCGCCGGCTTGGCATGGATGAGCGTCGCCCAGTTGGTGAGGCCGGCCTTGTTCTCCTGGAGGTTCAGGTCGAGGCCCGTCAGGATCACGCGACGCAAGACGATGCGGCGCTTGAGCAGGGGGAGAATGCGCACCTCGATGCGCGCGTCATCGACGCGCGCCAACGGCACGGACCCGAAGCCCGGGGCGTTGCCGAGCGTGGCCCCGTCCAGCCGGATGCCGAGCCAGGGGAAGACCGATAGGCTGAGCCTGTGGATCGTGACCGGCCGGCCGGTCGCCTGGCTCAGGGTCTCGGCGATCTGGCCCTTGACCCCGTTCAAGGTCATGAGCGCCGGCAGGAGGGCGACTCCGGCCACGAACAGGACCACGATGAGACTTGCCGTGATGGCGAGGATGCGCGTGCGCTTCTTCACAGGACCGCCCGAAAACGAAAGGCGCTCAGTCTAAAGCCGCGCGGCGGCGCTGACCATAGGCCGACGGCGCGGGCCTCGTCAGCCGTGCGTTCCTTGGAAGTCTCTGCAAAGGGGAGGTGGAGCGGGTGAAGGGAATCGAACCCTCGCTATCAGCTTGGGAAGCTGAAGTTCTACCATTGAACTACACCCGCATAGCCGGATGGCCTGAGAGGCAATACAATATACCGTTTTTTAGGGAAGCGTGCCATTGTCCATGCAGATTTATGTGAACGGAACGCCTCGCACCCTCGCCGAGTCCGTGGGCCTCGCGGCCCTGTTGCTCGAGATGGGGCTTGTGGGTAAGCGCATCGCGGTCGAGATCAACCACGAGATCGTGCCGCGCGCCCAGTATGGCGACCGCGTGCTGCAAGACGGTGATCGGATCGAGATTGTTCAGGCGATTGGGGGTGGTTAAGAATGGCGCAAGGTGATGATACATGGCGGCTGGGCGCGCGCGTGTTCGGCTCGCGATTGCTCGTCGGTACGGGAAAATATAAGGATCTGGACGAGACCCGGCGCGCGGTGGAGGCGAGCGGGGCGGAGATCGTCACCGTGGCGGTGCGGCGCACCAACCTCGGCCAAAATCCGGGCGAGCCCAACCTGCTCGATATCCTGCCCCCGGATCGGTTCACGATCCTGCCCAACACCGCCGGCTGCTACACGGCGGACGAGGCGGTGCGGACGTGCCGGTTGGCACGCGAGCTGCTGGACGATCACAGGCTCGTGAAGCTCGAGGTCATAGGCGACCAGAGCAGCCTTTTTCCGGACATGGTCGAGACCATCAGGGCAGCCGAGACGCTGGTCGCGGAGGGCTTCGAGGTCATGGTCTATACGACCGATGATCCGGTCGCGGCCAAGCGCCTGGAGGCCATCGGCTGCGTCGCGGTGATGCCGCTGGCCGCCCCCATCGGCTCCGGACTGGGCATACGCAACCCCCTGAACATTCGCCTCATCGTCGAGAACGCGCGGGTGCCCGTGCTGGTCGACGCCGGGGTCGGCACGGCCTCGGACGCGGCCGTGGCCATGGAGCTTGGGTGCGACGGGGTGTTGATGAACACCGCGATCGCGGCGGCGCGCGAGCCGGTGATGATGGCCGAGGCCATGCGCAAGGGGGTGGAGGCCGGTCGTCAGGCTTATCGCGCGGGACGCATGCCGCGCCGCGCCTCGGCGGACCCCTCGTCACCCCTGGCCGGTCTCGTCTCGTGAGCGACTTTCACCCGCGCGAGATCCGCAGCTACGCGCGCCGGGAGCGGCCCTTGGGCGATGCGGCCAAGGCCGCGCGCGAGCGCCTGTGGGGACAACTCGCGATCGCCGACCAGGAGTGGCACAGGCTCGGTGAAGGGGGCCGGGAAGTCGTTTTGGACATAGGGTTTGGAGATGGTGAGTCATTACTGACTTTGGCGGCGGCGGACTCGGGGCGGGATTATGTCGGGGTCGAGGTCTATCGCGCGGGACTCGTGAAGGCGTTGCGCGGCATCGAGCAGGCGGGGCTTGCGAACGTGCGCGTGATCGAGGCGGACGTGCATGAGCTGTTGCGCCAGATCCCCGACGGGCGGATCGCCGCCGTGCAGGTGTTCTTTCCCGACCCCTGGCCCAAGACCCGCCATCACAAGCGGCGCCTGGTGCAGGGCCCCTTCCTCCGGGAGGTGGCGCGCATTCTGCGCCCCGAGGGGGTGTTGCACATGGCCACGGACTGGGCGCCCTACGCCGACGCCATGCTCGAGGCGGCGGCGTCCGTTCCGGTCTTGACCCTGGGCGAGGCCGGCAGGGGAGGGCGGCCATGGACGCGGTTCGAGCGGCGCGGCCTGCGACTCGGCCAGGCCGCTCGCGACCTGCGATTCCATAGGGTGGCCGGCGCGCCGTGACGGGCGGGGGCGCGGCGCCGGTTGTCAGGCGTCGTCAGGCGTCGTCAGTCGTCGTGGAGGCGCGCGTGGTCTAGCCGGACGCGGTGGACGCGGCCCCGGCTGTCCGTGAAGCGCACATACTCGGCCCCTTGAGAGGTCTCCAGATCAAGGATCCGCACGTGGTCCTTCACGCGCCGATCGTCATGGGGCCAGCTGAGGGCGAGCGGCTGCCCGGTGATGATGGCGCGCTCATAGCGATCCTGAATCGCGCACGGGATCGGCCGATAGACATCGTCATCCATGAACCCCCCTAAATATCGAGGTTGGAGACCTGCAGGGCGTTCCTCTCGATGAAATCGCGGCGCGGCTCGACCTGGTCCCCCATGAGGGTGGTGAAGATGAGGTCGGCGGCGACGCCGTCTTCGACGTTGACCTTGAGGAGTCTCCGGACCGTGGGGTCCATGGTGGTCTCCCAGAGCTGGTCGGGGTTCATTTCGCCCAAGCCCTTATAGCGCTGGATGGCATGTCCGCGACGGGCCTCGGCCAGCAGCCATTCATAGGCCTGCTCGAAGGTCTCGACGGCCTGCTCGCGGCCTTGGCGCGCCACGGCGCCGCCCTCCTTGATGAGCCCCGAGAGCCTCTGGCCCAGGGCGTTGAGGGCCTTGTATTCGGGCGAGTGCACGAGCGCCCCGTCGACCCGCGAGGTCCGCACGCCGCCGTGCTCGGTGCGCACGACCATGATCTCGTAGGTGTCGAGTTGCGGGCTATGGATGGCGTTGACCTCGTAACGCGTGGCGGGATCGCCGAGGCCGGCCAGTCGTTCGGCGAGGGTGCCGGCGAGGGCCGTGGCCTGAGGACCCTCCTTCAGGGCCTCGGCGGTCAACGCCGGCATGTACATGAGTTCCTTCAGCAGCGCCCGATCATAGCGTCGGGCAAGCCGCCGCAGGGAATGGTCCGCCTTGACGTAATCATAAAAGAGCCCGTCTAGCGCCTCGCCCGCGAGGGCTTGCCCATCCGGGCCGCATTGGAGGCTCGCGCCCTCGAGGGCGTTTTGGGCCAGGTATGCCGTAAGCTCGGCGTCGTCTTTGACGTAGCGCTCCGTCTTGCCGTGCTTGACCTTGTAGAGGGGCGGTTGCGCGATATAGATGTGGCCGCGGGCCAGGAGCTCGGGCATCTGCCGGTAAAAGAAGGTCAGAAGCAGCGTGCGGATATGCGAGCCGTCCACGTCGGCGTCGGTCATGATGATGATGCGGTGATAGCGCAGCTTGTCGGCGCTGAAGTCATCGCGACCGATGCCGGTGCCCAGGGCGGTGATGAGGGTACCGACCTCCACGGACGACAGCATCTTGTCGAAACGCGCGCGCTCGACGTTCAGGATCTTGCCCTTGAGGGGCAGGATGGCCTGGAAGCGGCGGTCGCGCGCCTGTTTGGCGGAACCGCCCGCCGAATCCCCCTCGACGAGATAGAGCTCGCAAAGAGAGGGGTCGCGTTCCTGGCAATCGGCGAGCTTCCCGGGGAGGCCCGCGATGTCGAGCGCGCCCTTGCGACGGGTCATTTCCCGCGCCTTGCGGGCGGCCTCGCGGGCGCGGGCGGCCTCGACCACCTTCTCGGCGATGGCCTTGGCGACCTGCGGGTTTTCGAGGAGGTAGCAGCCGAAGGATTCATTGATGACGGACTCGACGGCGGCCTTCACCTCCGAGGATACGAGCTTGTCCTTGGTCTGCGAGGAGAACTTGGGATCCGCGACCTTGACGGATAGAACGGCCGTGAGCCCCTCGCGGGCGTCGTCCCCGGTGACAGCGACCTTGGCGCGCTTGGCGAGGCCCGTTTCCTCGATGTAGTGATTCAGGGTGCGCGTGAGCCCCGCGCGAAAGCCGGCCAGATGCGTGCCGCCGTCGCGCTGGGGGATGTTATTGGTGTAGCAGAACACGTTCTCCTGATAGGAGTCGTTCCACTGGAGGGCCAGGTCCACATAAACCCGGTCGCGCTCCGCCTGGATGGCGACCACTTGCGGATGAAGCGGGTCCTTGTTGCGGTTGAGATCGACGACGAAGGCGGCGATGCCCCCCTGGTATTCGAAGACGTCCTGTTTGTCGGCGCGCTCGTCCACCAAGACGATGCGGGCCCCGGAGTTCAGGAAGGAGAGCTCGCGCAGGCGCTTGGCCAACAGGTCGTAGTGCATCGTGCAATCCGAGAAGATGCGCGCGCTCGGCTTGAAACGCACGATCGTTCCGGTGCGCGTGGCGGGCCCCACCGTCTCCAGCGGGGCGCACGGCTCTCCCATGCTGTAGCGCTGATGGTGTTCCTGGCCATCGCGGTAGATGGTGAGGTCGAGAAATTCCGAGAGGGCGTTGACGACCGAGATGCCGACGCCGTGCAGGCCACCGGAGACCTTGTAGGAGTTTTGATCGAACTTACCGCCGGCATGGAGGACGGTCATGATGACCTCGGCCGCCGAGCGCCCCTCCGAACTGATGATGCCGGTCGGGATGCCGCGGCCGTTGTCCTCGACGCTCACGGATTCGTCGGCGTGGAGGGTGACGCGGACCTCGGAGCAATAGCCGGCCAGCACCTCGTCGATGGCGTTGTCGACGGCCTCGAAAACCATGTGATGTAGACCCGTCCCGTCCTCGGTATCGCCGATATACATGCCGGGGCGCTTGCGGACGGCATCCAGACCCTTGAGGACCTGAATACTGTCTTGGTCATAAACAGGTTGGGTTTCCATGCACGGACTCCTACTGAATCCGGCCATTCTACCATAGGACCGTGCTTAAGGTCTGTGCAACTCGCCATGTTCCACGTGGAACATCGGAACGGGGGAGGGGAGCGGTTCGGGCTCCATGGCGGTCACCACCACCTGCAGATCGAGTCCCATCAAGGTTTCGTAGAAGGCCGCCCGGCGCCGCCGATCCAGCTCGGCCGCCAAGTCGTCCAGCAGCACCAGGGCCCGCCTCCCGCGTTCGGCGACGAGCTGCACCACGGCCAGGCGCCACGCACTGATCACCACTTTCTGTTGGCCGTGCGATGCCACTTCCTGAATGGATCGCTGGTTGATCTCAAAGACGATATCCGCGCGGTGGGGTCCCACCTGCGTATAACCCAACCGCTCATCGCCGGCGCGACTGGCCTCCAGGGCCGCCGCCAAGGATTCCCCCTCCCAGCCAGGCCGCAGCCGCGTCTCCGCCGCCATCCCCAAGCCCAGCCGCCCGGTCAGGGCCGTGAACGGCCGACCCACCGCCTCCCGCGTGCGCTGCCACAACTCCGCCAGTACGAGACCCGTTTGGACGAGCCCCGGATCGAACAGCCGATAATTCGGGTCGTGGAGCCGCAAGGCCGCGTTCCGCTGGCGCAACAATCGCTGATAGCGTCTCCACGTCTCCAGAAACAAAGGTTCCACGTGGAACATCGCCCAATACATCCCGGCCCGGCGCGCGTTCGCATCCTGCAAGACCGCGTAGTGCGTCTCGGGGTTGAACACCATCACCGGCACCTGTTCATAGGCAAGCGCCGCCGAGCGCAACACCGCGTCATTCAATCGCCACTGGCGCTGCGCGCGCGTCCGCTCATAGACCAGATCCCCCGACTCCAAGCCCTCGCCGAAGGTCGCCGCCACGCGCAATCGCGCCTGTCCGTGCGCGATGGCCCCGCGACTGCTCCCGGTGCGCAAGGTCTTGCCGGTACACACCAGGCTGATGGCCTCCAAGAGGCTCGTCTTCCCCGCGCCGTTTTCCCCCACGACGACGTTGACGCCCGGATCCAACTCCCAAGCCGTCGGCGCCAGACAACGCAAACCTTCCACTTCCAGGCGCTTTATGGCCATCCCCTCACCCCGCCAAGCGCCCACGGCCGCCTAAAGACGTACCGGCATCACCACGTAGACCTGATCATCGCCCGACTTCTCGGCCTTCAACCTCACGCCGCCGTTGCTGTCGGTCCAACCGAACAGGAACTCGTCCGCCTCGAGCGCCGAGATCGCCTCCATGAGGTATGTCACGTTAAACCCGATCTCCAACTCCGGCACGGGACCCGCCAATTCCAACTCCTCCCAGGCCTCGTCGCGATCCGTGTTGGTCGCGCTGGCGGCCAGCGTGTTTCCTTGAAAACGCAGCCGGATCCCACGAAACTTCTCCGTCGACACGACGCCGACGCGTCCCAACATCTCCAGGATCGCCCCGCGCGGCAACGCCACCTCGTGCTTCACGCTCTGCGGTATCACCCGGTGGTAATCCGGAAACCGCCCATCCACCAGTTTCGACACGAACAGCAAATTATCCTGCGCCACCCGGATATGATTCGCCGACAGCCCGACCTCCACCGGCACGCCCCCATCCCCCAGGAATCGGCCCATCTCCGCCACCGCCTTGCGCGGCACGATCACCTGTCGTTCCCCGGACAGCTCACTCCCCATCTCCGCCGCGCACAACGCCAGCCGATGCCCATCCGCCGCCACCGCCCTCAAGGCCCGGCCACTCATCTCCAGCATCACCCCGTTCAGGTAATACCGCACGTCTTGTTGCGCCATGCAAAACTGCGTCTTCTCGATCGCCCGCCTAAGGTCCGCCCGCGCGATCGATAACGTGGTATCCCATTGAATATCCATGAGATTCGGAAAATCGTCCACGGGTAACGTCGCCAACTGAAAGCGGCTTTTCCCCATCGCCACGCGAAAACGCCCCCCCTCCATCTGGCAACGCAACTGACTCTCCGCCGGCAAGGTCCGCACGATATCGAGAAACTTCCGCCCGGGGACCGTCACCTTCCCGGGCTCCTGAACCTCGGCGGGGCAGCGCGCCACGACCTCGAGCTCCAAGTCCGTCCCCGTGAGCACGATTTCGCCATCGCCCGCCGTGACCAACACGTGCGTCAAGATCGGCTTGGCCTGCCGCCGTTCCACCACGCTCCCAACCACACTCAAGGCCTTTAAAAGGTCGTCACGCGCCACGTTCATCCGCATAGGGGTACCGTTATCCTCTTCGCTAGTCACAAATGATTTATAGATCTCTCTTTTGTGGTTTTTATTATTACGCAGACCCTTTTCTGTGGATAACCCTCTCTCTAGGCGGTATCCGCTCGATTATCGTCACCCATAACCCCGGTATAACCACCGTCCCCGACTGTGGGTAAGCTTGTGGACGAATGTGCATAAAACCGCGCTTTTGCCCAAAAGCCGTCTTTCTCCTCTTTCATGCACAGCTTATGTCGTCAATATCCGCGTCAGATTCGCGTAGTCCTCCTTGATCCGCGGGTCCCCCTCTATGAGTTCACTGACCTTCCGGCAGGCGTGTATGACGGTGGAGTGATCGCGTCCCCCGAATTCCTTGCCGATCTCGGGGAGGCTATGGTTGGTCAGTTCCTTGGCAAGCGCCATGGCAATCTGGCGGGGCCGCGTGACCTGGCGCGATCGGCTCTTGGCGCTGAGATCCGACACCCGGATCTTGAAGTACTCGGCCACCATTTTTTGAATGTTGCCGATGGTGACGAGCCGCTCCTGAAAGGCGAGGAGGTCTTTCAGGCTCTCGGCGGCCAGCGTGAGATCGATGGCGCGACCCGTGAAGTTGGCGCTCGCCATGACGCGGCGCAGAGCCCCTTCCAGTTCGCGGACATTGGAGCGCACGCGTTTGGCGATAAAGAAGGCCACCTCGTCGCGCAAGGGTATCCCCTCTTGCTGGGCCTTCTTGATCAGGATGGCGACGCGGGTCTCCAGTTCCGGGGGTTCGATCGAGACCGTGAGCCCGGAGCCAAACCGGGACACCAGTCGTTCCTCGACGCCCACGAACTCCTTGGGGAAGCGATCGGCGGTGATGATGACTTGTTTCTGGCCCTCGAGCAGGGCATTGAACGTATGGAAAAATTCCTCTTGCGAGCGTTCCTTGCCGGCAAAGAATTGGATGTCGTCGATCAACAGGGCATCGAGCGAGCGGTAGTGCTTCTTGAACTCGTTGATGGCGTTGTGCTGCAAGGCCTTCACCATGTCCGCCACAAAGCGCTCGGAGTGCACATAGGAGACCCGCGCCTCGCGTTTGTGGGTGGTGAGGAGATTGCCGGCCGCCTGCATCAAGTGAGTCTTCCCCAAACCCACGCCGCCATAGATGAATAAGGGGTTGTAGGCCCCACCGGGGTTCTCGCCGACCTGCCGGGCGGCCGCGCGCGCGAGCTGGTTGGACTTCCCCTCGATGTGGGTCTCGAACGTGAAATCCGGGTTCAGGCGCGAGCTCTGCGGGGTCTCGCGGCGCGTGGTCGTGACCGCTTTCGGCGGCGCCGGGCTCTTGGCCGAAGCGCTCCCGACTTGCACGATGACGCTCACGGTCCCCGACCCGCCCTGATACTGCGCCGCCAGTTCGGCGATCCGTTCGGCGAACCGGTCCTTGACCCACTCCGTCACGAAGCGGTTGGGGGCGAGCAGCCTCAGGCAGTTTTTTTCCCACTCGGCCTGCAGGGGCCGAATCCAGGTATTGAATTGTTGCGCGGATAGCTCCTCTTCGAGCCGGTCCAAACATTTTTTCCAGACGGTCGGCTGACTCACGGTATCTCAACCTGATTTAGAAGGGGGCAGGGCGGATAGTCTAGGGCGGGCCCAAGTTATCCACAAGATATCACGGGTTCTTTCCCCAGCCGGGGCTGGCGTTGACAAATGCCCGCGGACCTCGTAGTGTTCCGCCCTTTTGAGCCTCATTGACTTTATAAGGGTTTGCCATGAAAAGAACATTCCAGCCCAGCGTCCTGAAGCGTAAACGCACCCACGGCTTTCGCGCGCGCATGAGCACGCCCGGCGGGCGCGCGGTCATCAACGCGCGGCGCGCCAAGGGCCGCTCGCGTCTCAGCGCCTGACGTGCGGTGGCTCGGGGCGCCCAAGGTTTCCCGCGGCACGCGCGCCTGACGGATCCCGAGCGCTATCAGGAGATATTCAAGACCGGCAAGAAGGTCCGCCACCCCTTCATGGGGATCCTGGCCCTTACAAGCGGCCTTGAGCATCCCCGTTTAGGCCTCGCCGTATCCCGCAAGGTCTCGCGCAAGGCCGTTGTAAGGAATAAGATCAAGCGACGGATTCGGGAATACTTCCGCCGTGAACAGGCCCGTCTACATCCCCTGGATTTTGTGGTCGTCGCCTATCCCGACGCGGTCCGCGCGGACCCCAAGGCCTTCACCGAGGCCTTGGGGTCCCTGTCGCAGAAGATCTGTCGTTTATGCGCAAA
>DAHWGZ010000019.1 GCA_027335965.1 Acidiferrobacter sp. | reverse complement strand
TTGCGGGCAAACAGCCAGGAATAGAGCGCGGTGCGCGCCCCGCCGATGTGCAGATAGCCCGTGGGGCTTGGAGCAAAGCGTGTGCGTATCGTCATAGTGGGGGGCTATGGTACTGAAAACCGCGGATGAATTCACGGGCGGCGCGGACACCGACGTGCGCGCGGCGCTGGCGGCCGGGGCTTGCGTCATCACCGCCAACAATCGCCTGGCCCGCCACCTGCAGGCCGGTTACGCGCGCGGCCTGCGCGCCGCCGGCCACCGGGTATGGGAGGCGCCCGACATCCTCCCGTGGCCGGTCTTCGTGCAGCGCTCGGCGGAGGCGGCGCGGGCGCAGGCGGGCGGGCGGGCGCTGCTGACCGCCGCCCAGGAGCAGTGGTTGTGGTCGGAGCTCGTAAGCGAGCATGACCTTGGGTTTCTGTGTCCGGACCGGGCGTTTGCCGCGCAGGCCGCCGAGGCCTGGCAACTGCTCGCCGATTACGCCTTGCCGCTGCCCGAGGCTGGCGGCGATCGCGAGAGCGAGATATTCGTGGCGCTGGCGCGGGCCTTCGCGCGGCGGCTTGCGGCGCTCGGCCGGGACGATGCCGCCCACGATCCCGGGCGGGTCGCCGAGGCGATCGGCGCCGGGCGCGTGGCGGTGAGCCCCCAGGTCCTGTGGGCGGGCTTTACGCGCCTGACCCCGGCGCAGGAGGCGGTGAAGGCGGCGTGCGAGGCGCGGGGCGCGCGCGTCACGGTCCTGCCGCTTTCGGGCCCGGGCGGCGAGGGCGATGCGCGAATCTTCGCGACCACCACCGAGGAACTGACCGCGGCCCTCTTGTGGGCGCGCGAGCGCATCACCCGCGCGGGGCGGGGGCGCTATGCGCTGGTCGTGGCGGATCTTGCCGCCCACCGCCAGCGCATCGTGCGGCTGGCCCATGAGATCCTGACATCCCATCCATCCGAAGGGGTCGTGCCCTACGAGATTTCGCTGGGCACGGCGCTCGCCGAGGCGCCGGTGGTGGCGGCCGCGCTGCGCATCTGGCAATTGGCGGCGGGCACGCTGGCCTCCGGAGAGGCCGCGGCACTCTTGCAGTCGCCATTCCTGCGCGGGGCCGAGGCCGAGCGTTCGGCGCGCGCGCTTCGCGCCCATGGGATGCTGATGGAGGCGCCCGAGGTCGATCTGGCGGCCGTGGCGCGCGGCCTGCGGAGTGATACGCCAGGCGCGCGCGCAGGCTTCGCGCGCCTGGCGGGCATCGTCCGCCGCTGGCCGAGGCGGGCGCCGGCCAGCGCCTGGGCGGGGTGGTTCATGGATGCGCTCACGGCCGCAGGCTGGCCGGGCGCGGCCATGCGCGAAGACTATCAGGCGATCGCCGCGGTGCATGAGGCCCTCGAGTCGTTTGCCACCCTGGAGGCGGTGAGCGACGGGGTTTCGTACGCCAGGGCGCTTTCGTTCGTGCAAGGCGCGCTCGCTGACCGCGTCTTTCAGCCGCGCGGGGGCGACGCCCCGTTGCAGATTTTGGGACCGCTCGAGGCGATAGGGCTTACGTTCGACGGTCTGTGGGTGATGAACCTCCACGATCGGGCGTGGCCCGCGGTGCGCCCCCCCCATCCGCTTTTGCCGCTGGCCTTTCAGCGCGCCCATCGCCTCCCGCATGCCTTCGTCGAGGACGATATCCGCTTCGCCGGGCACGTGCTCCAGGGTCTTGCGCGGGCCGCGCCCGAGACCCTGCTGAGTTGCGCCCGGCACGATGCCTCGGGTCCGCTGCGCCCGAGCCGGGCGTTGATCGAGCGCGCGGCCCGAGAGGTCGAGGGACCGGTGTTTGCGAGCCGCCTGGATGAGGCCTTTGCCGCGCGCGCGACGCTCGAGCCCTACCCCGCGCGCGCAGCCCCCCTGGACACGGCGCGCGCCGGGCCGTTCGGGGCCGGTTTGCTGGCCGCCCAGGCCGCGTGCCCGTTCCGGGCGATGGCCCAGTATCGGCTGCGCGCCGATCCCCTGGAGGCCCCTGGGTATGGCCAGACGCCCGCGGTGCGCGGCGCCGTGGCGCACAAGGTCATGGAGGTCTGGTTCGGCGAGTTTCCCGAGCCGCGCGCGTGGCTCGCCCTGGACGCGGACACGCGCGCGCGCCGCATCGCCGAGACCGTGGCCGCCGCGCAGGCCGCGTCCGCCGGGGATTACGCGCGCTTCCCGGCCGCGTTCATGTCCCTCGAGGCGCGACGCATGGGGCGTGTGCTGACGGACTTTCTGGCGCGCGAGGAGGCGCGGCCGGCATTCACGGTGGTGGGGCGCGAGAAGGAGGTGACGTTACGCTGCGGGCCGCTTGCGATGCGCGGCCGCATCGACCGCGTGGATCTGGTTCGCGGGCGGGCGGTGCTCATCGACTACAAGACCGGCCGAATGCCGACCGTGGACTGGACGACCGAGCGCCCCGAATACCCGCAACTCCTCTTTTATGCCATGGCCGAAGGTCCGGACGTGGCGGGTATCGCTTACGCGGGATTGTCGGCGCGCGATGGCGGCTACAAGGCCTGGGTGCGCGACGACGACCTCCTGCCAGGGGCTACGGTGGTGGCCGATTGGGGGCAGGCGACAGGGGCGTGGTCCACGCTTTTGGCGCGCCTGGCGGGGGACTTCGCGGCCGGGGGCGCTGCCGCCGACCCCCTGGAGGGCGCCTGCGAGTATTGCGGGCGCGAAGGTTTTTGTCGGATCGACGAGGGTGGCGCGGGTCATGATGACGAGTGATGCGAAGGCCCGGCGCGCGGCCATTGACCCGACGCGCTCGCTCGTGGTGCAGGCCCCCGCCGGATCCGGCAAGACCGCGCTTTTGATTCAGCGCTACCTGGCGCTGCTCGCGCGCGTCGAGACCCCCGAGGAGATACTGGCGCTCACCTTCACGCGCAAGGCCGCGGAGGAGATGCGCTCGCGGGTGCTGACGGCCTTGACGGCGGACTTCACGGCACCCGGGGGCAGTGATTTCGAGCGCGAACTCGCGGCCCTCGCGCAGGCCGCCGCGCGCCACGGCGAGGAGCGCGGCTGGTTCCTGGCGGATTGTCCGGGACGGCTGCGCATTCAGACCTTCGATGCGTTCTGCGCGCAGATCGTCAATCAGTGGCCGGCGGCGGCCGGTGTCGGCGTGGCCTTGGAGGTGGCGCAGGACCCCGCGCGGCTGTATGCCGAGGCCGCGCTCGCGACCTTTGCGGACCTGGGGGCCGACGATGCCGTTGGTCGCGCGCTCGCGGTGCTGTTGCCGACGCTCGCCAATGACGTCGACCGCTTCGTGGCGCTGGTCGGCGATCTCTTGGGGCGTCGTGAACAGTGGTTGCCGGTGGTGCTCGAGACCGGGTCTGCGGCCCCCGAGCAGGCGCGCGCGCGTCTCGAGGGGGTATTCCTGCGGCTTGCTTATGAGGCCCTGGCGCGCGCCCGCGCGCTGTTCCCGGACGAGGCCTTGGGACCGGCGTGCACCTATCTCGCGACCATGACCGGCGACGCGGACTGGCAGCCGGCGAATCTGCGTGCCGACGGGATGGAGGCCCTGCGGCTCTGGCAGCGCCTCGCCGCGCACTTCCTCACCGGTGGCGGGGGGCTACGCAAGCAGCTCAAGGATTGGCCGAGGGAGCTTGGGCCGACGCGCGCCTACATGGCGCAGTTCATGGACCCCGAGGGGCTTGCCGGCGCGCTCGGTACGCTGGTCGCGTGGGGCTCATGCGCCTATGGCGATGGCCAGTGGCAACGGTTGTCGGCCCTGCTGCGCATCCTGCCGGCGGCCTCGGCGCAACTCCAGATGGTGTTTGCGCGCCACGGCGCATGGGATTTCACGGAGGCCGCGCTGCGCGCCCTGCAGGCCCTGGGCGCGGAGGAGGAGCCGAGCGCCGGGGCCTTGCGGCTCGACCGGCGCCTGCAGCATGTACTCGTCGACGAATTTCAGGACACCTCGGTGCTGCAGTACCGGCTCCTCGAGCGCTTGACGGGCGAGTGGGTGCCGGGGGAGCCGCGCAGCCTGTTCGTGGTCGGCGACCCCATGCAGTCGATCTATGGGTTCCGCAAGGCCGAGGTCGGGCTGTTTTTCAAGCTCGCAAGCGAGGGGCTGGGGCCGTGGCCGTTGGAGTCGGTGGCCCTGAGCGCCAATTTCCGCTCGCGCGCGGGGCTCATCGCGTGGGTCAACGACGCTTTTGCGCGGCTTTTGCCCAAGCGCTTTGTGAGCGACGAGGGGGCGGTCCCGCACGCGCCCGCGACCGCCGTGCGCGACGCCGGCGGCGCGGTGCGCCTCCATGGGCTCGTGAACGCCGACATGGAGGGCGAGGCGGGTTACGTGGCGCGGCTGGTGGGTGAGATCCGCGCCGAGCGTCCAGAGGCCGAGATCGGCATCCTCGTGCGCTCGCGATCGCATGGGCATGCGATTGCCGGCGCGCTTGCCGCAGCCGGGCTGCGCTTCGCCGGCGAGGAACTCTACGCCCTCGAGACCCGCCCGGTGATCCGTGACCTGCTGGCGCTCACCGAGACGTTGTTGTTTCCGGCGGCGCGGTTGAGCGCCTTGAGCGGCCTGCGCGCCCCGTGGTGCGGGCTCGATCTGGCCGATCTGACGGCGCTCTGCGAGGGTGACTTGCGGCCGCTCGCGGACATCCTCGCAGACGATCAGCGCGTGGCGCGGCTCAGTGAAGACGGGCGATCGCGCGCCTCGCGCATGCGCGAGGTCTTGCGCGAGGCGCAGAGACAACGTGGGCGCATGCCGCTATCGCGGAGCGTGGAGGAGGCATGGCTTGCCCTCAAGGGGCCCGCGGCGCTCGCCACCCGCGCGGCGCTCGATGAAGCCCTGATCTTTTTCGAGGCGCTGTCGGAACTCGAAGTGGCGGGCGAGGTGGATATCTGGCAGCTGCGCGCGCACCTGCAGGCGCTCTACGCGCCCGCCGACCCGCAGGCCTCGGGTCTGCATATCCTGACCATCCATAAGGCCAAGGGTCTCGAATACGACGTCGTCATCTGCCCGGGCCTGGGCCGCAAGACGCGCGGCGACAAGCGCCCGCTGCTGCTTGCGCTCGAGACCGAGGGCCCGCGCGGCACGGATCTGCTGCTTGCGCCGCTGAAGGCCCATGACGAGGACAAGGATCCGCTCTACGACGCCCTCTGGGAGTTCGCCGCGCGCCGCCGCGAACATGAGGTGCGCCGGCTGCTTTATGTGGCGTGCACGCGCGCCCGCGAGGATCTGCACCTCATCGGTCATGCGCAAGGCAAGGACGACGGTTCGGTGCGCGCGGGCGGCCTGTGGGCGGTATTGTGGCCGGTCATAGAGGCGGGCTTTGAGCAGTCATGCGTGGCGTGCGAGCCCGGCGCGCAGGATCCGGCCTCGGCATCCGCGGGCCTGCGGCGGATTACGAGCCGCGCGTTGACCGAGGGACCGCCTGGGCCCGTGCCCATCATGCGCGAGGAGGGCGCGGCGAGCGCCGATGCCCCGGTGGTCTTCGACTGGGCGGGCAGCCGCATCCGGCGCATCGGCATCGTCGTGCACGCGCTGTTGGCGGAGTTGGCCGCGGCCGGCCTCCCCGAGGGCGCGGAGGTTTCGGAGGGCATGATGGCGCGCGCGGAGGGTCTCTTGCAGGGCCAGGGGTTCGCCGCGCAGGACTTGCGCTCGGCGCGCGCCACGGTGATGGAGGCCCTGACCGGCGCGCTCGGGGATGCCGACGGGCGCTGGATCCTCGGATCGCAGGCCGAGGCACGCAACGAGTACGCCTTGAGCACGCTGGACGAAGAGGGCGCCTTGGTCACCGCGCGCGTCGACCGCACGTTCATCGATGAGGACGGCGTCCGCTGGATCATCGATTACAAGACCAGCCGTCACGAGGGAGGCGATCGCGAGGAATTTCTGGATCGCGAGCGCGAGCGCTATGGCGGGCAGCTCGCGCGCTACGCGCGTCTCTTCCAGGACCTGGATGGCAGGCCCGTGGAACTCGGGCTTTATTTTCCCTTGCTGGCGGCCTTCCGGCATTGGCGTTACGAGCCCGGCGACGCGGCGCAAGCCGGGTCTTGAGGGGCGTGAAGCCGTTGCGGTCGAGCGATCGCCGGGAGGAGTGAAGGGCACCTTCCCTTCAGGGCGCCGATCGATCGGCGCCGGGAGGGTCCCCACGAAAAAAGCCCCCTTCCGTGGGGAAGGGGGCTCGCCATCATCCTTGATGGGAATCGCCGCATCCATGCGACGGGTTCTACGGTACCCCACGCCGGACGGTCGCGCCCTCCGACCTTAGGTCCCGGCGGGCGCGGCGCCTGCCGGCAGGGCCTGCGGGCGAGGGTGCATGCGGGATCGCGCGCGCGGCAGCGCGCGGGCCGCAAGGGAGCGATGGACCCCGCGCGCCCCGTGGTCGCTTGGAAGCGTGTTCTCGACGGCCACGTCGCGACCATTGCTGGCCACCACATGGAAGTGTCCGTAGCGCGCCCATGCGGCCTGATCCTTGATCGAGCCGACGATGAATACCGGCCGGCGGCGCGCCAGCGCCACCAGGGCCTTGCCGGTGATCAAGCGGTGCGCCTTGGGGTTATGGCGAATACCGTAATAGAGGTCCCCCTGGCGCGGATCGAAGACGTAGATCGGCCGATGGAGATAGAAGTCCAGGGACGAGAGGTCCTCGTAATGGTGCGCCACGAAGACATAGGAGTGCGGCGTGAGGTGGGGCATCAGGGCCACGGCGAGATCTTTCGTGGCGTAGCGATTGGGGTGCGCGATCGAGAAGACGAGAAACAGCACCATGAAGGCGGCGAGCGATCCGACGGCCACGGTTGGCAGCACGCGCATCGTGCGCGGCCGCCGCTCCCATAGCGCGGCGAGGAAGAAGCCGAGATAGATGAGCGCCGCGACGACGAGATAGGGGCGCATGGCCATGTGCGGGATGTGCAGCGCCACGACCCCGGCGATCACGCAGAGCACGGCGAACGCCGCCAGCCATCGCATGAGCGAACGGCCCTCGAGATCGGGCAGGGCGCGCCCGAGAAACAACGCGAGCGCCGGCAGCGCCGGCAGCATGTAGTAAGACGACGAGGTCTTGGATAACGTAAAGAAGACGAGATAGGCCGCAGCCCAGATGAGCAGGAAGCGATCCAGGCGATCGTATGGCCGCCTCCTTATGAAGGCCTCCAGGAAAAACGGCGTCCACGGGAAGATGCCGAGCAGCAGGTGCTCGAAATTGTAGTAGAACGGTGGCCGCCGGTAGTCCATCGGCTTCAGGGTCCCGAGGAAGCGGTCGAAGTGCTCCTGGATGATGTAGCGGTCGAAGAATCCGGGGACGTGCAGCGCCATCCAGATATGCCAGGGCAGGGCGACGACGAGGAACACGCCCCAGGCGGCGAGAAACGGCCGCCAGCGTATCGTGCGCCGCTCGAGCGCCAGAAAGCCGATCACGATGAGCCCGGGAAGGACGATCCCTATGAGGCCCTTGGTGAGGCATGCCAATGCGCTCGCCGCCGCCGCCAGCATCAACCGCGACGGCTCTTCCGGACGCTCGATATAGGCGTAGAACGCGAGCAGCGTGATGGTGTGAAACAGCGTGAACGTCATGTCGAACATCGCAAGCTGCGACATCATGTAAAAGCCGATCGACGAGAACAGGATCACCGCCGGCCATAGCGGCTCACGAAGGCGTCCGCGAGCGAAACGCGTCACGACCACCAGGGTCCCGAGGGCGGCCAGGGCCGAGGGTAGGCGCGCGGCGAACTTTCCGATGCCGAAGATCTTGTAAGACAGCATGATGAGCCAGTAGAGGATCGGCGGCTTCTCGAGGTAGGGCATGCCATCGAGGCGCGGTATCATCGGATTGTGCGTGAGCATTTCGCGCGCGGCCTCGGCGTAGAGACCCTCGTTCAGATTGAAGAGCGGCCGCAACGCGAGCGGGACGAAGGTCAGGACCAGTATGGCTAGGATCAGGATGGCGGTGGCGCCGCGACGCGTGACAGGAGACGACATGCGTGCATGCTAGCAGACACGACCGCGACGTGTAAGGTGTTGGCGGCGACGATCGATCGCGGCGTGTCTCAGGCAATGCTCGGGTGTGTGTCGGCACAGTGCGCGCGGGAGGAATCCGAGGGGCCGCTCGCCGAGGCGTCGAGGGGACCGCGCAGCGCGCCGATGTAGCGCAGAAGCTCCTGGCCGCAGCGGGACATGGTCGAGAAATGGGCGTAACGCACCGTCTCCCGGCATCCTTCCCACGCCGACAGGATGAAGAGTGCGGCGGCCTCGCAATCGATGTCGGCTTGCACGAAGCCTGCGTGGCGCGCACGCACAAGGCCCGCGCCCAATCGCTTGCGCCAATGCGCGAGCCGCTCGCTTATCAAGAGATGGGCGGCGGGGTCGTGGGTCGCGAGGTCCGCGATCAAGTCCGGCAGCGAGCGGTGGGCGCAGGCGGCGCCGGTAGCGATATGGTGAATGAGTCCGGCGGTCATGCGCGGCAGGGGATCGCCCTCGGATGCCAGGGGCTGTATCCACAACTGGTCGATTTCCCGGCCCATGGTCTCCACGAGCGTCGTCAGCGCCAGCGAGCGCTTGTCCGGAAAATGGTGATAGAGCGCACCCTTGGTCACCCCGGCGCGCGCGGCGATGCGATCGAGCCGCGCGCCCTTGAATCCTTGTTCGCGGAGTTCCTCCCACGCCGCCTCGATGAGGCGCGCATAGGTCGAGTGCCCGGATTCGCGCCTCATCGGATCATGGGTGCTGCCGGCGCAGATCGAAGAGCAGCATGGCGCTGTCGGTGTCGGCGGTGAACGTGATCTCCCCGGTGTCCACGAGGCGCGCGCCATCACCGGCCTCGAGGGTCTCGCCGCACGCCGCGACGCGGCCGCGGATCACGTGCAGGTAGGCCATGCGATCGGCCGCGAGGGGCAGGCTTGCGGCATCGCCGCGAGCGAGATCGGCGGTCAAGAGCCGCGCGTCCTGGTGCCAGTGGAGCCCGGTGTCCGCCGGACGGCCGGACACCAGGACCTGGAAGCGGCCGCGCCGGCCGTCCGCGGGCGGCGTGAACTGTTCATACTCGGGCACGTGGCCGCGGCGATCGGGGTGCACCCACATCTGAAAGAGATGGACGGGCGTGTCGCGCGAGGCGTTGTGCTCGCTATGGACCACGCCCGTGCCCGCGGTCATGCGCTGCACATCCCCGGCCTTGATCACCGAACCGTTGCCCATGCTGTCTTCGTGACGCAGGGCGCCCGCCAGGACATAGGTGACGATCTCCATGTCCCGGTGGGGATGGGAGGCGAATCCGCCGCCCCCGCGGATCACGTCCTCGTTGATGACCCGCAGATCCCCGAAGCCTTGCTGCTCGGGGTCATAATAGTCGGCAAACGAGAACGTGTGATGGCTCGTGAGCCACCCATGCTCGGCATGGCCGCGGCAGGCGGCGCGTCGGACCTCTATCACGCCTTGGTCTGCAGGCGCGCGGCGAGGCGCGCGACATGCTCGCCCTGAAAGCGCGCGATCGACAGTTCGTTGTCGGTCGGCATGCGGCTGCCATCGCCGCCCGCGAGCGTGGATGCGCCATAGGGGGTGCCGCCGGTGACCTCGTCCATGCGCGTGAGTCCGGCGCACGAGTAGGGGACGCCGACGATGACCATGCCGTGGTGGAGCAGGGTGGTGTGGAACGACGTCACGGTCGTCTCCTGGCCGCCATGCTGCGTGCCGGTGCTGACAAACACGCTTCCGATCTTGCCGATGAGCTTGCCGGCGCTCCACAGCGAGCCGGTGTGATCCAGGAAGCTGCGCATCTGCGCGCACATGTTGCCAAAGCGCGTGGGCGTGCCAAAGATGATGGCGTCGTAATGCTCGAGATCCGCGGGTTCGGCGATGGGTGCCGCCTGCGTGGTCTTGGCATGCATGGCCGCCAGGGTGTCGGATGGCAGCAACTCGGGCACGCGCTTGATGTCGACCGTGGCGCCGGCCACCCCGCGCGCCCCTTCGGCGATGGCCTCGGCCATGCGCTCCACATGTCCCCAGGTGCTGTAATACAAAACGAGAATACGGCTCATGCAACCCTCCTATGGAAAAACGCGTTATGATGTCGGTAATCTAACCGTACTTTGTTATCTTTGGGAAGTAGGTATTTAAAAGTAACCATGGAGCAATCCTCAAGCTGTCCCGTCGATGCGGTCCTGAAGCTCCTCGCGGGGCCCTGGACGACGCACGTCTTGTGGACGCTGCAGACCCAGGGCGCCTTGCGTTTTGGGGCCTTGAAGCGCGCCATTCCCGGGGTCTCGAGCCGGCTCTTGACCGAGCGCCTGCGGCGGCTCGCGGGCGCGGGCCTCGTGGCGCGCGAGATGGTGGCGAGCGTGCCGCCGCAGGTCACCTATCGCCTGACGGAGCGCGGCCGCAGGCTCGGAGGGGTCCTGGCCCAGCTTCAGCCTATTATGAGCGAGTGGGAGACGCCATCGACCGAAGGGGTCGAGGCGTCTCGGGGATCGGCGTGACGGCGCGCGGGGCGGGCGGCCTTGCCGGCACTCGTCCGCGCGGGGTCTCATGAGCGCGACGCTGGCGGCCGTCCTGGGGGCGCTTGCGGGCGGTCTGGCCGGTGCGTGGCTGTGGGCGCGGGAGCGCCGCCGCGAGAGGCGCGCGGTGGCGGAGCGGCAAGAGGCCCGGCAGGCGCTGGCGGCGCTGCAGATCGAGCACCTGAAGCTCACGGAGCGCGTGCGCTACGAGGAGCAGATCCACAACGAGCGCCTGGCGTCCTTGCGCGATGCCCAAAAGACCGTGGGCGAGATGTTCAAGGGCCTGTCCCAGGAGGCCTTGCAGCGCAACAACGAGCTCTTCCTGGGGCTTGCCAAGGAGCGCTTGGCGAACCTCACCCAGGGCGCGAGCGCCGAGCTCGCGGCCCGCGAGCAGGCCATCGCCCATCTCGTGGGGCCGGTGGTCGAGCGCCTCAATCGCGTCGACGCCCTGCTGGGGCAGCTCGAGGTCAAGCGCGAAAGCGCCTATCAGTCGCTCACCGATCAGGTCAAGGCCTTGATCGAGAGCCACTTGCCGAGACTCCACCGCGAGACCGCAAACCTCGTGAGGGCCTTGCGCGAGCCGGCGGCGCGCGGACGCTGGGGCGAGCTGCAGTTGCGGCGTGTCGTGGAAATGGCCGGCATGCTCGATCATTGCGACTTCATCGAGCAGGCGCAAAGGACCGGAGAGGAGGGGCGCATCCTGCGCCCCGACCTGGTCGTGAAGTTGCCCGGCGGGCGGCATGTGGTCGTGGACGCCAAGGCCCCGGTCGACGCCTACCTCACTGCCGTGGAGGCCGATGACGAGACGGTGCGCGCCTCATCGCTGAAGCGTCACGCGGCCCAAGTGCGCACGCATCTCGGCCAGCTCGCGAAAAAGGCCTATTGGGAACAGTTCCCGCGGGCCCCGGAGTTCGTGGTCATGTTCGTGCCGGGCGAGGTGTTTTTCAGCGCCGCCCTGCGCGAGGACCCGTCTTTGATCGAGACCGGCGTCGACCAGAAGGTGATCCCGGCAAGCCCCACCACCCTGATCGCGCTGTTGCGCGCGGTGTCCTATGGCTGGCAGCAGGATGCCATAGCGCGCAACGCCGAGGAGATCGCCGCGCTCGGCCGCGAGCTCTACAAGCGCGTGGCGCTGCTCGGCCGCGGCTGGTCGGATACCGGCGCGAAGCTTGCGGCCGCGGTGCAGGCCTATAACAAGACCGTCGGCACGCTGGAGGCCCGGGTCCTGCCGCAGGCCCGCCGTTTCCGCGACCTGCGCGCCGGCGACGAGGAGGAGATTGCCCCGCTCGATGTCCTGCCCGAGGAGGCGCGTCCGCTATCGGCGCCGGAGTTCGCCGGACCCGCGAGCCCGGACGAATGAGGGGGGTGCGCGACCATACCGGCGCGGAGAAGGGCGCGAGACGGGGCCCAACGTGACGCGCCAGGGTCCTTGCGTGTAGACTGCGCGGCTTTATCTCCGCAAATCCCGACTCGGTTCGGTAGGACTCTCGTGCTCTCCACTACGCAACTCACCATGCAGTTCGGGGCCGCGCCGCTCTTCGAGGGCGTATCCGTGAAGTTCGGCGCCGGCAACCGTTACGGCCTGATCGGCGCCAATGGCTCCGGCAAATCGACGTTTCTCAAGATACTGGGGCGGGACCTGGAGCCGAGCTCCGGCACGGTCGTCTGGGAGGCCGACAAGCGCGTCGGCAAGCTCGGCCAGGATCAATTCGCGTTCGAGTCGCACACGGTGCTCGATACCGTCATCATGGGCGATGCCGAGCTGTGGCGCTTGAAGTCCGAGCGCGAGCATCTCTATGGCCTGCCCTCCCTGAGCGAGGAGGACGGCATGCGCGTGGCCGAGCTCGAGGCCGATTTCGCCGCCCGTGACGGTTATACCGCCGAGTCGCGCGCCGCAGGGCTTCTGACCGGACTCGGGGTGCCGATCGCCCAGCACAATGGCCCGATGAGCGCGGTGGCGCCGGGGTGGAAGCTGCGCGTGCTTCTTGCCCAGGCACTGTTCCCGGATCCCGACATCCTGCTGCTCGATGAGCCGACCAACCATCTGGACATCCACACCATACGCTGGCTGGAGGAGTTGCTGGTGGCGCGCCGCAGCACCATGGTGATCATCTCTCACGATCGCCATTTCCTGAATCAGGTGTGCACGCATATCGCCGACCTCGATTATGGCGAGGTGCGGATCTTTCCGGGCAATTACGACGAGTACATGACCGCGGCCACCGAGGTGCGCGAGCGGCGGCTTGCCGACAACGCCCGCAAGAAGGCCCAGATCGCCGAGCTGCAGGCCTTCGTCAGCCGTTTTTCGGCCAATGCCTCCAAGGCCCGCCAGGCGACCTCGCGCGCCCGCCAGATCGAAAAGATCCAGCTCGACGAGATCAAGCCCTCGAGCCGCGTGAGCCCTTATATCCGCTTCGACATGGGCAAGAAGCTCTACCGGCAGGCCGTGGAGCTGCGCGCCCTGGCGCAGGGCTACGATGAGCTGTTGTGGCAGGGGTTCGACATGTACGTGGGGGCCGGCGCGCGCATCGGGGTGATTGGCGCCAACGGCGCCGGCAAGACCACGCTCTTGCGGACGCTCGCCGGGGAACTTGCGCCGCGCGCGGGCGGGCTCCAGTGGGCCGAGGGCGCGCGCGTGGGATATTGCGCGCAGGATCATGGCGAGGCCTTTGCCGAGGACCTCACGCTGCTTTCGTGGATGAGCCAATGGGCGCAGCCGACCCATGACGAGCAGGCCATCCGCGCGGTGCTCGGGCGGCTGTTGTTTTCCCGCGAGGAGAGCGACAAGTCGGTGCGCGTATTGTCGGGTGGCGAGCGCGCGCGCATGATTTTTGGAAAGCTCATGCTCATGTCGCCCAACGTGCTGATTCTGGACGAGCCCACCAATCACCTGGATATGGAGTCGATCGAGGCGTTGAATCTGGCGCTCGTCCACTATCCCGGCACCCTGATCTTTGCCAGCCATGATCGCGAGTTCGTGTCGTCGCTGGCCACCGAGATCCTGGAGCTCGACTCCGGGCAGGTGACGATCTTCGGCGGGGGCTACGAGGACTATCTGAAGACCCGCGGGGCGGCGCCGCGCTCGGGCGCATCCTGAGGCGGGAGCGCCTGGTCGTGGCCGGCGAGCAGCGTGGGCAGGTCGACGACGCGTAGCCCGCGCGCCCGCAAGCCCCGGAGAAGGGCCGGCAGGACCGTCTCCAGGACCGGCCGCCCGGCCGCGTCGCGGGCATTGCGGCCGTCATGCAGCAGGATCACGGCGCCGGGCAGGAGGCCCCGCGACAATCGCCGCCCGATGCGCGCTGGCGCCGGATCGAGGGTGTCGAAGGCGCGGTGCGACCAGGCGGCATAGCGCAGGCCGCGTTCCGCGAGCAGCGGCGCAAGCCAGGGATTGCGAAATCCGACCGGCGCGCGAAAGCATAGGGGCGCCCGACCGCTCAGATCGGCGAGCAGGTCTTGGGTCTCGTCGATCTCGCGCGCGAGCCGCCGCGATCCAAAGAGCGCGAAGCGGGGACTATGGTCCCAGCTGTGGTTTTCGATACTATGACCCGCGCCCGCCGCATCGCGCACGAGGCGCGGCGCCTGGCGGGCCCGGCGGCCGATACAAAAGAAGCTGGCGCGGGCCTCATGCTCGGCGAGCAATGCGAGGATGCGCGGGGTCAGGGTTTCGTCCGGCCCATCATCGAAGGTCAGCGCGACCTGGGGCCTCGTGGTGGCGACGCGGGTGATGACGGGCCCGAGGAATCGGCAGCGCGGGCATAGGCAGGCGGCCGTCAGCGCCGCCTGGCTCGCGACGACGGCCGCCAAGGCCGGGACCGCGGCCATGGCGTGAGCGGCGGCCCCGGCGGCCAGCAGGCCGTCGAGGGCGTTGACGGCCTGAAAGACATGGCGGGCATCGAGGCGCGGCATTACAGGCCTCCTCGCGGGCGCCGCTCGGGATGGGGGTGCCGGGTCTTTGGCATGCGTGGTGAGGGGAGACCGGGGCCTATGTCCCCCAAGGGAGAAGTCTGATGCATGAGTGCAAGCCGGTTTACCGCCGTCCGGGGCAAGCCGCGGTCCTGATATCCCTAGGGCGCGTCATGGCCAGGGCTTCCGGGGCAAGGCACGCGTGGACGGTGGCTCAGCATGGCACCGACGCTACACGGATTCGCAAGGGGCGGCAAGGAACGGCGGTCATGGCGGTGAGCGGCGATGGGTCAAAAGACCGAGGCGCGGGCCTTCGGGGGCCGCGTTGAGCGCATGAGAATTGCCTATTATCCGGCGGACCGGCGCGGGGAACTCGAGGGGCGGGACGACATCCTCGGGGTCGTGGGTTATGGGATCACGGCGCCATGGCAGGGGCGCGCGCCTTATGTGGCCACGGCCCTGGTCCCTACCGGGTCCCCGGTTTACGAAGTGATCGCGGGCGGCCCGGCGGTATCGGCGCTGCGCGATGGCGTGCGCTACGCGCACGACGATGAGTGGCTGTTCGCGGCGGTCAGGCTCGGCGCCGGGGAGCGGATGGCGTCGGTGGCGGCCGAGGCCTACGGACGCATCCTGCAGGTCGTCGAGGACGAGGGCTACGGATACCTGATCCGCGCGTGGCAGTACTTCCCCGACATTCACGCGCCAGACGAGGGGCTCGAACGATACCGGCAGTTCAACCGGGGCCGCCACCAGGCCCTGGAGGGTTATCTGGCGCGCGGCGGGTTGCGCCCGGCGGCGACCTGCATCGGCACGCGCGGCGGCGAGTTGACGCTGCATGTGTTGGCCCGGCGCACACCGGGCATCGCCATCGAGAATCCGCGACAGGTCTGCGCCTACCGCTATCCCGACGCCTATGGTCCGCGTCCCCCGGATTTCGTGCGCGCCATGAAGGTCGCCAGTGGCGGACGCGAGTGGTTATGGATATCGGGCACCGCGGCGATCGTCGGCCATGAGAGCCAGGCCCCCGGCGACCTAGAGGCGCAGGCGCGCGAGACCTTCATCAACCTCGATGCGGTGGTGGCGGGCGCGGGGCTCGGGGCGGATCGGAAGGTGCTGGCCGCGAAGGTCTATGTCCGCGGCGAGGGGGGCGTGTCGCCGCCGTGGCCGCAGTCGTGGAGGACCGCGCCGACCTTGACCTTGCATGGGGATATCTGCCGCGCCGAGCTGGCGCTGGAGATCGAGGCGGTGGTGGTGGGCGGTCCTCACGATGAGAGACAATAAGGGCCGGGCATAGATGCCGGCCGATGACGATGCCGGCCCAGGGAGCGGAGATGGGAGCGGTCTTTGCGGATCGGCAGGGCGCGTCGTGGGGCATGCGCCTGGGGTGCATGGTCCTGGGGGTGTTTGCGCTTGGCCCGGTGGCGGCGCAGGCCGCGCGCTACCAAGGCGGCCTGGGGCTTGCCCTCTTTCTCGCGCCCGCCTACCCGGGTTCCGACAGCGAGCACCTCTTTGCCTACCCCTATCCTTACTTCGAGTACGAATCGCCCACGCTGCACCTGCATCACCAGCACCTGCGCGCGAAATGGGCCCGTCATTCCCCGGTCAGCCTCGGTTTCGGGGCCAATGGCTCGCCGCCGGCCTCGGCCGGCACACAGGATGCGCGCGCCGGCATGCCGGGCCTGGACCCGCCCTTCGCCCTGGGACCCGACGTCATGGTGCGGCTCCCTGGGCGGCCGGATGCCTGGCGGCTGTGGCTGGGCGCGCGGGCCCGCTACCGCTGGGCCATGGGTCCGGGCCTGCAGTTGACGCCGATCGGCAGCAGCGCCTCGGCGTTCGTCGAATCGCGCACCCCGCGCGGGCGCACGTGGCCCATTGTGGTAAGCTTTGGCCCCGTTTTTCGCAGCCATGGGGTCAACGGCTATTTTTTTGGCGTGCCGCCGGCCTATGCGGTCGCCGGACGGCCGGCCTATTCCGCCCCAGGGGGTTATGCCGGACTGCGGCTTACGGCGGCCGTGAGCACGCGCGTGGGCCCCTTCGATTTCGCGGTCTTCGGGCGTTATCGCAATTACGCGGGTGCGGCCTTTACCCAGAGCCCCTTGCTCAAGGTATCGAACACGCTCATCGTCGGGGCGGCGGTGGTGTGGGTGTTTATCCGCTCCGCGCATGGCGGATGAGAAATATACGAGCGACCGGGCGGTAGGCCCGCCGCGCAGGGAAATGGATGGGGTTTCGAGAGGATAGGCGCAGTGAATAGCAGGCAAACCGATTTTGAGCGTGAGATCGCGCGGCTGCTCGTGAGCAGCTTGAACCTGGCGCTCGATGCGGACTCCATCGATCCCGAGGCCCCGCTATTCCGCGAGGGCCTGGGGCTCGATTCGATCGACATGCTGGAGATCGCGCTCGCGATCTCTCAGCATTACGGTATCCAATTGCGATCCGATGACCCGGAGAACGCCGTCATCTTCGCGTCCCTGCGGGCGCTCGCCGCGGCCATCGACGCGCGCCGGACTTAAACGCAACACGGACGGCGGCCTTTCGGGGCGTAGCGGGCAAGGGGCGGCGATGGCCGAGGCGTGGTTTGAAAAGCGCGAACGCGGGAGCCCCTGGGGCCTGCGCGCGGCACGGATGCTGGCGCTGCGCCTGGGGCGGCGCACGACGCGCGTCCTGCTGTGGCCGATCACGGCTTATTTCTTTTGGACGCTGCCCGAGGGTCGCGCCGGGCTGCGCCGCTACTACCAGGCCCTGGACGGCAAGCGCCCCTCGCTCGCGCGGCTGTTCGCTCACTACCTGACCTTCGCGCGCACGATCCTCGACCGCGTCTACCTGCTCGCCCAGCACCGCGACGCGCCGCCCTACGAGATCCGCGGTTTCGAGGCGGTCGCCTCGCACCTCGACGAGGGCCAGGGCGTCATCCTCCTCGGCGCCCATCTCGGCAGCTTCGAGGCGGCGCGCGCCGCCGCCTTTTCGCGCCCGGCGCTGAAGATCCAGGTCATCATGCACACCGGGGTGTCGCGCCGATTGAACGAGATCCTCGCGGTCCTGCACCCCGAGGCGCCGGATTCGATCGTCCCCTTGGGCGGCCCGGCCTCGCTGCTGCGCGTGCGGGAGTTTCTCGCGCAGGGGGGGCTGGTGGGGCTCATGGGCGATCGCGCGATCGCGGGCGAGGCCACCTATGCCGCCGATTTTCTCGGCGTCCCCGCGCGCTTGCCGTTGGGACCTTTGCGGCTTGCGGCCGTGCTACGCGCCCCGGTATTCTTCTTTACCGCGCTCTACCGCGCGTCGGCCGATGGTGTGTGTCGCTATGAGTTGGTATTCGAACCGCTGTGCGGGCCGGGCCCGGATGCCAAGGCGCGCGATGAATGGATGCGACAGCTCGGGGGGCGCTATGCGCAAACCCTGGGGGCGTTCTGTCGCCTGGCCCCCGACAACTGGTTTAATTTTTATGACTTCTGGCAAGTCCCGGACAAGGATCCGCCTCGTCGTGGCGCTGGTCGCGACCCTGACCACGGCGACGGCCCTCGCGGCCAATCGCCCATGGACGGTCCCGATGCTCCTGAAGACCATAGCGCACACGGTGAATCGTAAGGTGCGGTTCATCGAGACCAACCACCTGGCGAGCCTGCGGCGGCCGGTGCATGCCCACGGCACGCTCCGGTACCAGAAGCCCGACACCCTCATCATGACCCAAAGTGCGCCACGTAAGGCCGTATACCGGATCGTCGGCAATCGGCTGTTCGTCGATCACGCGCGCCGAGGGGTGCCGGTCAGTCGCTATCCGGGCGTGATCGCCATCGTCTCCGGGTTCGAGGGGCTTTTGAGCGGGGACTACGCCTTGCTCACGCACGATTTCAGCACGCGCCTGCGCGGGGATCGCAAGGCCTGGCGGCTCGTGCTGCGCCCGCGGCTCGCCACCCTGAAGAGGGCGCTGGTGAGTGTCGCGATCAGCGGACATGGCGCGCATCTCGCGCGCATCGTGACCCGCGCGCCGAACGGGGACAGCTCGGACATGCGCATCCTTCCGTGAACGCCAGGTCCTTGGCATTCACGGTCACCGCCGCGTGGCTGACGGTTGTGGCGCTATTGGCGGTGCTGATCGCGAGTACCGCGCGCTTGGGGGGGAGCCTGACGGCGTTTCTGCCACGATCGGGCAGCACCGTGCAGCGGGCCCTCGTGCGCGGCCTTCATAAGGGGAGCGCATCGCGCCTCCTGCTGCTTGCGATCCATGGCGGCACCGCGACGCAGCGCGCGCGGGCCTCGCGCGCGCTCGTCCGGCGACTGCGCCACGAGCCCCGGAATTTTACCCTCATCGCCGATCGTGGACAGGCAATGGCGCGGGGCGTCGAGGGATTCCTGTTTCGCCATCGTTATCTCCTGGCGCCGCGGG
>DAHWGZ010000199.1 GCA_027335965.1 Acidiferrobacter sp. | reverse complement strand
GCCGCGACCCTGCGCGCCATCATAGGCGAGCCCGTGGTGGCCCATGGAAAGGAATTGTTTCTGACGGCGAGCGTGGGCATTGGGTTGTATCCCGAAGACGCCACGGACCCCTACGCGCTTTTGCAGCGCGCCGACAGTGCCGCGGCCCGCGCCCGCGAGGATGGCGGGGACATGGCGGCGCGTTACCGCTCGCATATGTCGTGGGATGCCGCGCAACGCCTGGCGACCGAGCACGCCCTGCATCGCGCGCTCGCCCAGAAGGAGTTTGTGCTGCATTACCAGCCTCAGGTGTGTCTGCGGACCGGGCGTATTCTGGGTGTCGAGGCCCTCATCCGCTGGCAGGATCCCCGTTTCGGGCTCGTGCCGCCCGGCCGCTTCATCCCCATCGCCGAAGAGACGGGGCTCATCGTGCCCATCACGGAATGGGTCCTGGCCACCGCTTGCGCTCAGGCCGCCGACTGGCAACGCCTGGGCTTGCCTGCGATCACCATGGCGGTCAATATCTCCGCACGATTGTTCAATCATGCCGACCTGCTTGGCATCGCCGATAGGGCGTTGGTGGCCACCGGGCTCGAGCCGCGATTCCTGGAGATCGAGATCACCGAGGGCGTCATCATGCGAAACCTCGAGCACACGATAAACCTCCTGCGGGAATTGCGGCGGCGCGGCGTGCGCGCGAGCGTGGACGACTTTGGGACCGGTTACTGCGCGCTTGGCTACCTGCGAGATTTCCCGCTCGATGTCGTCAAGATCGACCGATCTTTCGTTCAGCGTCTCGGGGCCGATGCGCGCGACGAGGCGGTTACGGCCACCATCATCCAGATCGCGCATACCTTTGCGTTGCATGTCGTGGCCGAGGGGGCCGAGACCATATCCCAGGTGCGCCGTCTCGTCGCCCTGGATTGCGATGTTCTACAGGGGTATTACTTTTCGCGCCCTGTGTCCGCGGAGAAGTGTGCGTGGCTGTTGCGCGATCCCCGGCCGTTCGCTAGCCGGGAAGAGGAGGGCTGGCAATGAGGGTGGCGGGTTCCGTTCGTACCTTGATTTGCCCGTTCGGGTTCTATACCATCCGGCGACCTTCAAGGGACTGTTTCCGGACCTCATGATGGATGGCGATTATGTGGCGGAGGGCGCGTCTCAGCATATCGTCCAGTTTTTCGAGGACGACCAGACCCGTTATGACGCGCTGACCGCTTTTTGTTATCCCCCGCTGACTCGCAACGACGGCGTCCTGCTGGTCGTCACGGCTGAGCGCGCCCGCGTTCTGGAGTCGCGCCTGCAGCGGATGGGGCTTGATGTCGACGCGGCGCGCGCTTGCGGGCAGTTGCGCATCGCCGATGCCGTGTCGACGCTCGATTCGATCATGGTCCAAAACACCATAGACGCGATCCGGTTCCTGGACCTGGTGGATGGCGTGCTGCGCGATATGGCCGCGCGTTATTCGCGGGTTTACATATATGGCGAGATGGTGGACCTGCTGTGGGGCCTTCATAACCGGCATGCCGCTCTTGAGCTCGAAAGCCTATGCAACGATCTCGGGGTGGCCCATGATTTCAAGATGTTTTGTGGCTATAGCGGTCAATACTTCGCAAGCCCCGAGGATCAAGGCTATCTGCGGGAGCTGCACGGACTGCACACGCATGTCGTGTCCGCAAATGACCCCGCCAAGGCTTGCGTGCATTACCCCAAGGACTGAAGCCTGTAGGCCGCTAGCCACTCCTCGAACGCCGTAGCGGGAAGCGGTTTACTGTAGTAGTAGCCCTGAATTTCATCACACCCGGCGGCACGCAGAATTTCCAGCTGTTCACGGCTTTCTACGCCTTCCGCAACCACCGTGAGTCCAAGGCTGTGGCCAAGCGTTATGATGACCGACGCAATGGCGGCGTCTTCCGTGTTGCGGGCGATGTCGCGGACGAAGGATTGGTCGATCTTGAGCGTGTTGATGCGAAAGCGCTTCAAATAATTAAGACTCGAATAGCCGGTACCAAAATCGTCCAAGGCAATTTTGATGCCCATGTCGCGAAGCGCCGCGAGGGTTGCAGCCGCCTTGCCCATGTCATCCATGAGCGTGCTTTCGGTTACCTCGAGCTCGAGCAGATCCGTGGCTGGATCAAGTCCGGTCTCCGCGAGGATCCGGGTCACCGTCGCCAGCAGATCACGTTCGCTGAATTGGCGAGCGGACAGGTTGACGGCTACCCGGAGGCCCGCAAGCCCGCGGGCCTTCCAGTGCTGGCTTTGCAGGCAGGCATTCTTCAAGACCCATTCGCCCAAGGCGACGATGAGCCCGCTTTCCTCGGCGATCGCTATGAACGCCCCTGGGGCAATGAGCCCGCGTTCTGGGTGTTGCCAGCGGATCAGGGCCTCCACGCCCGCGACCTTGCCGGTATGGAGATCGATTTGCGGCTGGTAATAGAGGAGCAGTTGGTCGCTTTCCAGGGCGCGGCGCAGGCCATCCTCGATCGCGCGCCGTTCCTTGATTTCGGCGCTCATGGCGGCCGCATAGAAGGCGTAGATGTTTCCGCCAGCCTCCTTGGCCTTGTACATGGCGACATCGGCGTTTCGTAACAGCCCTTCGCTGTCCGCATCGTCGAACGGAAAGACCGTGATGCCGATGCTCGCGGTCACATGCATGGTGATCTCTTTGAGCGACAAAGGACGCGTGATTTCACCGAGCAGTCTATCGGTGATGCGCGTGATGTCGTCGACCGAGACCAGATCCTGGAGGAGGATGGTGAATTCATCACCCCCCTGGCGGGCCACGAGGTCACTTGGACGCGCCACCCAGTCCTCGCGGCGCAACGATGAGGTCAAGCGCTTTGCGATCTCCTGCAAAAGCTGGTCACCGTATTCGTGACCCAGGGAGTCATTGATGTCCTTGAATTCATCGAGATCCACGAACAGAATGGCCATGAGCGTGTGACGGCGTCGCGCGTGAGCCATGGCCTTTTCGAGCGCCTCTTGGAAAAAGGCGCGGTTGGCAAGCCCTGTCAGGGCATCATGGGTGGCCTGATGACGCAATCGCGCCTCCA
>DAHWGZ010000198.1 GCA_027335965.1 Acidiferrobacter sp. | reverse complement strand
GGCCCGTAGCCGATCCGCCTGAATGTGTTTCTCCATGACCATAAACGCAAAAGTGGGCTTAAAGCCCACTTCCGCAGCACGACCCATACGAGATAAACGCGGATTATAAGCCTTCCCGCCAAAACTTCAATGCGCGGCCCCAAGGCTTGTTATTGCCCGCAAAGCTGGTAGACTCTGCCCCCTCTGGTGCGGGGTGGAGCAGTCTGGCAGCTCGTCGGGCTCATAACCCGAAGGTCGTAGGTTCAAATCCTACCCCCGCTACCAACTTCATAAAGTATCCCCCCCTGATCTTGCAGGATGGACGCCGACCTTAAAGCAGGGGTGGCGCGCCCAGGGTCGGATAGCGTCGACGCCGCTTGCTGGCGTGGAGTCGACGGATATTGACGATCCTTAACCCCCAATCGGAACTCCCGCAGGACGGCTTTGCCCCGTGGGGCCAAGCGAGGCGCGCGGCGGCGCGCCCCCTCCAGGCGCAACGGCCCGCGATCATAGGCCTGCAGGCGGTCCATGCCGACGGCGAGCAAGATCAGCCGCGGGAACTGGCTTACCGCCTGAGCCACCACCCTTCGCCGTTCCTGGCCGCCGATACCAAGCGCCCTCCAAGGCAGCGCGATCCTCGCGGAGATCCCTTGAGCGCCCGCGGTCTATCGTCCGGCCGCGTGACAATGGGGATCCAAGCCACGGCGCGCGATCGGCGTGTGCCTTAAACCGGCAAAACGAGACCTGGCGCCTGCTAAAGGCCCATTGCCCGTGGATCCCCACGCAAAACCGGCATCCGGTCACGACCCTGGCCCTCGAGGGCTTTTCGGGGTGGTCGGGCCTGGTGGGCGTATGTGGACTGCCCCGTGCAGCGCCCTCGGCATCAGTCATCTAAGCCGCCCGCGGCGGGGTGGATGCCCAGGCCTGCGTGGGACAGGACATGGGCGCGACTTGGCCGGCGGACGCCCCAAAAGACTGTATCGATGGCCTTTTATGCACGGATGCGAGCGGGCCTGACGGCCCGCGGCGCGCCCATTCTCCGCACGAGGCGACGCGCTTTCGAGCCACATGCGGTCAGGCTCATGGTGTCGCGCCCTCCGGGGCCTTGGAAGCCAGTTTTTAAATTCCCAAAAAAAAGAAGGCCCAAGGACCACCCTTGAGGCCTTCAATGAGGAGAAAAAGGGACGCGTCAGAAGCGCGCGTTCAGATTGATGAAGTATTGCCGCGGTGCCCCCGGATCGGCGAGCACGGCCCCGGCGCTGTTGCCACCAAAATAGCCGCCGCTCGTGATGTACTGGATGGGGTCGTAGTGCTTATTGAAGAGATTGGTCACGCCCACCGTCACGGTCACCGCGGACAGGCCGGCCATACCGGTCCCGGCCTTGATGGCCACCTGTGTATTGACGATGTTGTAAGACGCCATCTGCACATTGTTGGTCGGTGCATTGACCAGGTTGCTGAACATGTACTGCGTGCCCGTGTATTGATCGGACACGCCGGGCGACACTAGATAGCGACCAAAGGCCACGCGGTAATTGAGACCCAAGGATGCCGTGACGTTGGGGCTATAGGAGATCGGATAACCCGCGTAGTTCGTCGTGCTGCCACCTGGCACGTAGGAGTCGAAGTGCGCGTGCGTGAACGAGGCGGTCCCGAAGACATGCCAATGCCACGTCGGGCTGTCCTGCGCGCTTACGTTCAAGCCCTGATAGGTGGCGCTCGCCGAGGCGAACTGGGTGGTCGCGAAACCGCCGCCCGTCGATATGTAGGTGGTCAGGGTTTCGTGGCTCAACGTGTCGCGATAGACATCCGCATTCATCACGAAATGACGCAGCAGGCCCGCGCGCCGGATCAAAAGCCGCGTCCCCAGCTCGTAGTCGACGCTCTTGACGGGCTTTAGCGTCGCCAGATCGATGGCATTGCTGCCGCTATAGGCGCCAAAGGCGTTGTCGCCGGGGTTCTGGTAGGTCTCCGCGGCATTGCCGTACACCGACCAGTGCGGGGCGATCATATAGCGCGCGCCCAGCGACGGTTCCATGCGCGTAAAGACCTTGCTGTCGCTTGGCGCGATCGTCTGGTTGGCGGCCCCAGGCGGCGTATAGCTCGCGCCGTTGTTGAAGAACTGCGTCTGGAAATCGACGCCCGCGATCGCTGGCGTGATCGTCAAGGCCTTGATCGGCGTGATCGAGTCCTGCACGAAGCCCGTCAGGTAGGTGTTGTCGAGCGTGTCGTTGTTGTACTGGACCGGATTCGCCGGGCTCGTTCCATAGGTCTCGTTATAGCCCGTATAGGGCGTCGAATACGTTTGATTGATCCACGATCCCCCGAACTTCACGCTGTTCATGGGCAACGTCAGATCGAATACCAGACGGTTTCCATAGGTGTCGGACCGCGGGTTGTAGTACTCGGAATTCACGGTGCCGGGCGGCGCGCCGTTGTAGTTGTAATTGTCCACGCGCCAGTGGACCCTGTGTCCGTGGCGGTACCACACGAGGTCGTGCACCGACAGGTCGGGCGCGAGCCCGAGCTTGATTTGCGAATACAGCATGCGGTCGCGCACCACGATCTGCTTGAACCACACCGATTCGGGCAGCGACGAGTAGTACCCGGTGGTCGACTGGCTATAGAGCGGCGTGTTGGGCGTGCCATCCACGGTAACCGCACTGCCGCCGGGCCCCGCCGTTATGGGCGATACCGGAATGAAGTTTGGCCGGAACTCGGTATTGTCGTCGGCATAGCCGCCGACGCTGAACGAGCCGTCGCTAAAGGTCTTCACGGTCTTGGCAAACAATGCCGACGAACGGCTGGGCGCCGAAAAGGCGCCGGTACGAAAAGTGTTGTCGCGCACGAAGCCCGCGGCCACCACCGTCGACCAGTGATCGTGCGTGCCGGTGTTGGCGATGAGATCCGCGCCTTCGGTCTGGTCGCTGCCGTACGTCAACCCCAGACTGCCCCCCGCATGCTTCGTGGGCTGAACGGGGACGAAGTTGATGGTACCGCCGACGCTGTCGAACCAGCGACTCGCGGGATTGCCGGGTCCATAGATGACATTGACGCCGGAGATGAGCTGCAT
>DAHWGZ010000197.1 GCA_027335965.1 Acidiferrobacter sp. | reverse complement strand
CCCTTGACTCCTTGTCCCGGCCGCGAGCCGCGTCCACGGGCCTCGAGGGTGCCGTGCGCGGCCTGCCCGCGCGGCCACGCCCGGCGCGCGCCGACCGCGGAGACGCGGGGCCGGCCGATGTCGCGCTGTTCCGGGGATGCACGGCCGACCTCGACCGCCCGGCCCTGAACGCCGCCGCGCGCGTCCTGCATGCCCTCGGCGTGCGCGTCCACGTGCCCCGCGCCCAGGGTTGTTGCGGGGCGCTCGCCGCCCACGCCGGGTTCGCCGATATCAGCCATCGCCAGCGGCAACGCAATATCCGGGCCTTCGCGGGCCGCGCCCCGGCGCTCGTGTCCATAGCCTCGGGCTGCGCCGCCGAACTCGGCCAGCCTGGCCAGGAGACGGAAAACGGGTTGCCGGAGGTCTATGACATCCATCGTTACCTGGTGGAGCGGACCGAGCTCGACCGCCTGGCGCTCTCGCCGCTCGCGCAGACCATCGCGGTGCACGAGCCCTGCTCGCTGCGCAACGCGCTCGGGGGGGCGCGCTTCGTCTACGACCTGCTCGCGCGCATCCCGGGGGCGCGCGTCATCGAGCTGCCCGGCAACGACACCTGCTGCGGCGCCGCCGGCGACTATTTTCTGCGCGAACCGGCGCGGGCGCAGGCCCTGGCCGACGCCAAGATCCGCGCCGTGGCCGGGGCCGACATCGTGGTATCCGCCAACATCGGCTGCGCCCTGCATCTGTCCGCGGCACTCGCCCGACAAGGGGTGGATATTCCGGTCCGGCATCCGCTCTTGGTAGTGGCCCAGCAACTCCCCCCGCTCGATGACCCGTGCTAGAGTGTGAGGCCATGAGAACATTGAGCCGCCTCGACCGCATCATCGACCAGCTCGATCAGGGCCTGAGGTCGGTGCTCATACCGCCCCCGGCGGACCCCTACCCCGAGACCGTGCCGCGGGAACAAGACGGGCTGTCAGCCGAGGAACGCGTGCTCGGAGGGCGGCTCATGCGCGTGAATCACGCCGGCGAGATCGCGGCGCAAGCGCTCTATCAAGGGCACGCCTTGTGCGCCCGGGACGCGCACGCCTACGACACCCTGCGCGCGGCCGGCCGTGACGAGCTTCAACACCTCCACTGGACGGCGGCGCGCATCAAGGAATTGAAAACGCACAAAAGCTATCTCACGCCCGTCTGGTATCTCGGATCCTTCGCCATCGGGGCGACCACGGCGCTATTTGGCGACACGGTCAGCCTGGGCTTTGTCGCCGAGACCGAGCGGCAGGTCATCACCCATCTGCAAGGCCACCTCGCCAAGCTCCCGGCCACCGACCAAAAGACCCGGGCGATCATAGAACACATGGCCGCCGACGAGGCGCGGCACGCGGCCTCGGCCATGGAGGCCGGGGGGCGTCCCCTGCCATGGCCGGCGCCGCTCGCGATGCGGCTCGCGGCGCGCGTCATGACCAAGACCGCGTTCTGGATTTAGGGACCCCGCTGCACCCGATCTATCGGGGGGCCGGATTCAGGGCCTGCGGGGGCAGAAAGATCAACTGCACGAGCGTGCCTTCGGGATCCCGGCAATAGAGGCTGCGGGAGCCGTCGCGATGCGTGCGCGGGGCGGCCGTGATCGGCACTTGCGCCTCGCGCAGCCGTTCGTGCCAGACGTCCACGTCGTCCGCGCCCGCCACCGAGAATCCGATGTGATCGAGGGCGCCTCCCGGTTGCGGGGCGCCGCGATGCAGGGCGAGATTGTCGAAACCCGAGGAGAGGTAGACGTTGTCGGGATCTGGCCGCCACACCACGGCAAGCCCGAGGATGCCGACATAGAAGGCCTCGCAGGCCTCGAGATCCGCGCACACGAGCGCCACATGGTTCAGGCGCACGCCCGGGACCCTCGGCGAGCCGCTATTCGACATCCACGATCTCGAACGAATGGCTGATCTCGGCGGTCTTGCCGAGCATGATCGACACCGAGCAATATTTCTCCGCCGACAGGCGGATCGCCCGCTCCACGGCCGCCTCCTTCAATTCCCGGCCGCTCACCACGAAGTGCACGTGCATGCGCGTAAACACCTTGGGATCCTCCCCGGCGCGCTCGGCCTCGATGCGGGCGCTGCAGGCGCGCACGTCGGCGCGCCCCTTGCGCAGGATATGGACGACATCAAAAGAGGTGCAGCCGCCCATGCCGGCCAACACGAGTTCCGTCGGCCGAGGCCCCAGATTGCGCCCCCCGTGATCCGGCGGTCCATCCATCGCGATCCGGTGACCGCTCTCGGTGGTGGCCGTGAATGCGGCCCCCCCATCCCACTCAACGACTGCTTTCATCGACCCGCTCCTCGAACAATTCCGCAAGCCTCGCGCCCGGATCCGCGGCTACCATGAAGGCCTCGCCCACCAGAAAACCGCGCAACCCGGCGGCCTTGAGGCGCCTGACCTCGTCACGCCCGAGAATCCCGCTCTCCGTTATGACAAGACGCTCGGGCGGCACAAACCCTACCAGCTCCAGCGTCCGATCTATGGTCGTGACAAAGGTGCGCAGATCGCGGTTGTTGATGCCGAGCAGGCCGCCCGGCAACGCCAGGGCGCGCGCAAGCTCGTCGGCATCATGGACTTCGATCAGGGCATCCAGGCCATAGGCCTGGGAGGCGGCATACAGCTCCTCGAGCGCCCCCCCGGGCAAGGCCGCCACGATCAGCAGCACGCAATCCGCGCCCATGGCCCGTGATTCGGCGATCTGATAGCCATCCACCATGAAATCCTTGCGCAGCACCGGCAGCGCGCAGGCCTCGCGGGCGCGCGCGAGGTCATCGGCATGCGCCCCGAAATGGCCCGCATCGGTCAGGACCGAAAGCGCCGAGGCGCCGGCGCGCTCATAGGCGCGCGCCACGGCGGCCGGATCCAGATCGGGGCGCAACGGGCCACGGCTGGGCGAGGCGCGCTTCATCTCCGCGATCACCGCCGGTCGGCCGCGTTCCACGGTGCGCACAAGCGAGGCCACGAAGCCGCGCGCGCCCGCGCCGGCGGCGACGCGCGCCTCGAGATCGGCAAGCCCGACGCGCGCGCGCGCGGC
>DAHWGZ010000196.1 GCA_027335965.1 Acidiferrobacter sp. | reverse complement strand
TCGCGCAGCGATGCCATGCATCGTTCCAGGGTCGCGCGGATGACGCTCTGGTCGATCTTGTAGGTGAGCTGGAGGTGCTGGGAGACTTCGATGAACTCCTCGGCGGCAAGCACCCGCCCATTGGGAAGGAGCATGCGCGCCAGCGCCTCTTCCGCCACGATCTCGCCGCTATGCAGATCGACGATGGGCTGATAGGCGGCGACAACGCGTTGTTCGTGAAGGGCCGCCTCGAGGGCGGCGCCCATGCCGAGCAGGCGCTTTTGCACCGTGGTGGCGCGTACCGCGCGGTTGCGTCCCGAGCTTTTGGCGTGATAGAGCGCGGCCTCGACCGCGTTCAACAGATCCGCCGGCCCTCCGCCATCCTCGGGGAAGCTCGCCACGCCGAAACTCGCCGTGATGTGGATGCGGCTCGTCTTTGACAGGATGACGAGGCGTTCGATGCGCTGGCGCAGGCGCTCGACAAGCGTGTCGACGTTATGGGTTTCATTGATGACGCACAAGAACTCCGGCCCGCCCCAGCGGCCGACGGTGGCGTCCGCCCCGAGGACCTCGCGCAGGACTTCCGCCATCTGACGCAGCACCCGGTCGGCAAATTCCCGTCCGAGGCTGTAATTTATCAGCTTGAATCGGTCGATATCGCACAGGATGACGCCAAAGCGTTTTCCGAGCTCCATGCGCGTCGTCACCGTTTCCTGTAGCGCGGCTCGACTCGGGACGCTTATGGAATCGCCCGGATCCGACATCGACATGACGCAGTCCTCTTCAGCACAAAAAATCCCCGACGCTTTTATGGGATTCCGCATACGTTAAAGCATGAGGCGGTGCGTGTCCAAGGGAAAATGCGTGAGGATTTTTCCTAGCGTTGCGCCATCCACCCTTGGCGCGCCAGGCGCGCCGCGCCAAGCGCCGCTGGTCGGTCGCCGATCGCGCTCACGGGCACACCCAGCGCTCGCTCGCGGATCATGCGCCACGCGGCATTCGACGCGCCGCCACCGGTCGTCACGACGCGCTCGAGTCGCGGGGCGCCATGCGCGGCCAGGAGCGCATAGCCGCGCGCCTCCACGGCGGCGAGTCCCTCGAGGAGGCCTTGGAGGAACAAGCGGTCGTCCGTCGGCCGTGGAGTGAGTCTTGGCGCAAGCTCGGGATCGTTTATCGGGAAGCGTTCGCCGGGTTTCAGGAGCGGGTAATAATGAAGTCCGGTGTCGGAGACGAGCGGGAGCTCGGCGGACAGGCGCAGGAGCGTCGCCCTGTCGAAATGATGGGCAAGCACCGCGGCGCCGCAATTCGAGGCGCCGCCCACGAGCCATGCGTGAGCGAGACGATGGCTGTAGATGCCCGATTCCGGGACCAGCACCGGTTGGGGGCTCTCGATCTTCAACACCAGGGTCGATCCGAGCGAGCTCACGCCCGTGCCTTGGGGCAACGGTCCAAGCGCCAGGAAGGCGGCGGTGCTGTCGGTGGTCCCCGCGACGATGAGCGGCGGCGCGCGCAGGCCCAGACGGCGGGCGAGGTCGCGACGCAGCGGAGCAAGCGGCGTGCCCGCTGGCACCACGCTCCCCAGGTAGGCGCTCGTGGGCGCGCGCAGGAGCGCCTCGGACCATCGGCCGTCGAAGCCGAGCTTCAAGGCGTTGTGCTCGTCCATGACCCGATGGCATCGCGCCAGCATGCCGGCGAGCCACGGTCCCTGCGCGCTCAGGATCGCCGGCGCCTGCGGGTAATGTCGGATCAGCCACAAAAGCTTGGCGGGCCCCCCGTAGGGCCCCGAGGCGGGGCCTGGTGCAAGCCCCGCGGCCGCGAGGGCCGCGGCCTCGCGGCTTGCGCGGCCATCATCATAGGCGAGCACCGGCGAAAGCGGGCGCCCGGTGGAGGGATGACAGAGGAGCACGGTCCCGGAGGTGCCGTCGACGGCGATCGCGGCGATTTCGGCCGACGGCCGGCGGCGGCTTATATGGGTGAGGAGTTGTAGGGCGTGGCGCAGCCAGGCCGCGGGGTTCCAGGATTGGCCGCGCGGCCATGCGCGGCTGATGACCATGCGCCGCCGCCCGGATTCATCGAGTGCGCCGATGCGGATCCCCGAGGTGCCGAGGTCGACACCCAGAAACAACCGTTCCCGGCCCATCCTCAGGGGCCGTTTTCGGGCAGTCCAGGCGGTCGTTGGCCGTGATGCGCGACGACGTTGGTGTAGAGGCCGCCACGAACGTTGAATCGGGCCGTGAGCACCATGTAGCGGGGCGCCGTGGCCGCCACCAGGTCATTCAAGATGCGGTTGGTCACGGCCTCATGGAAGGCCCCCTCGTTACGGTACGACCAGACGTAGAGTTTCAAGGACTTGAGCTCGACGCACGCCCGATCCGGCACATACACGAGATCAAGCTCGGCGAAGTCCGGCTGGCCGGTTTTGGGGCAAAGACAGGTGAATTCCGGGATCCGGATATGGATCTGATAGTCGCGTTCCGGATGGGGGTTGGGAAAGGTCTCGAGTTGCTTGGTCGGTTCGGTAGGCATTTCCGTCTCTAGTGTGCTAGCTTTGCAGCCCATTGTAGCCGATCACGACGTCTCATGCGCTTAAAGAAGATCAAGCTCGCGGGCTTCAAATCCTTTGTTGACCCGACCACGGTGCCGGTGGCCGCCAATCTCGTCGGTATCGTCGGTCCAAACGGTTGCGGGAAATCCAACATCATCGACGCCGTTCGCTGGGTGATGGGGGAAAGTTCGGCCCGCCATCTGCGGGGTGACACGCTGGCCGATGTCATCTTCAGTGGATCGACGAGCCGCAAGCCGGTGAGCCAGGCGTCCGTGGAGCTTGTCTTTGATAACAGCGAAGGCCGTGCCGCCGGCGAATACGCCCGTTATGCGGAGATCGTCGTGCGCCGCGAGGCGTCGCGCGATGGGGCATCGGATTATTTCCTGAACAAGACGCGTTGTCGCCGAAAGGATATTACCGATTTGTTTCTCGGGACGGGCCTCGGTCCGCGTGCCTACTCCATCATCGAGCAGGGCATGATCTCGCGGATCGTCGAGGCGCGTCCGGAGGATCTGCGCCTGTTTCTCGA
>DAHWGZ010000195.1 GCA_027335965.1 Acidiferrobacter sp. | reverse complement strand
GTGAGGCTGCCCACGCTGCGGATATGGTCGCGCCAGGTGGCCCGCTGTACGCGCGCCGTCGACACCGTCACCACCGGCATGCCGCGCGCGGCCATGAACTCGTGGATCTTGTAGTTCATGAACGCCTTCCAGCCGAAGATTCCCGCGAACACGAGCGCGAGGATGAGGGCGACCAGAACAACGCGTTTTTTCATGGGGCATTCCTTTGGGGTGATGCGGTCGTGACGGCTGTGGCGGCGTGCCCGGGCGTGGCCTTGTTCGGCCGCGGCGCGAGCGGGCTCCCGCCGAGTGCGGTATAGAGGGCGACCGTATCGAGATAGCGCTGGGCCTCGGCGCGCACATAGGCGATGCGCGCCTGACTATACAAGGCCTCGGTCGTCAGCAGCGACAACGAGTCTATGGCGCCCGCCCGGTAACTGCTCTTGGCGAGCCGCAGGGCCTCGCGCGAGGCGGCATAGGCATCGCCCTCGGCGCGCAGGCCCTCGGCATCATGCTCCAGGGCGCGCAGGCTGCCGGCCACCTGCTGGAACGCGCCAAGCACCGTCTGCTGATAAGTGGCGCGCGCGCCGGCATAAAACTCCAGGGCCTCGCGGCGCTGGGCGCGCAAGGTGCCGCCGTGAAAGAGCGGGGCCAGGAGGTTGGCGCCGATGCTCCACACATTGCTGGCGGCGTTGAAGAAGTTTCCGACTGTCAGGCTTTCCTGGCCGATGCTGCCGGTGATCTGCACGACCGGATAGAACTGCGCGTCGGCGATGCCGATCTCGGCATTGGCATAGCGCATCTCCTCGGTCGCGGCGCGTATGTCCGGCCGCTCGCGCGCCAGCACCGACGGCAGGCTTACGGGTAGATTGCGCGGCAAGTGGAGACTGGAAAGCCGCAGGTGCACGGGCCGCCACTGAGCCGGGAAGCGGCCGATGAGCGTCGCCAGGGCGTAGCGCGCCAGGGCAAGCTTCTGCAAGAGCACGGGCAAGGCCGCCTTGTTGGTGGCAAGCTGGCTCTCCTGGTCGACCACCGAGAGATAAGGCACCGCACCGGTGCGATACTGGATCCGGGTCAGCGAAAGCAGCTCGGACTCGCGCGCGATGATCCGGCGCGTGGCTTGGATCTGCGCGCGGTCGCTCGCCGCTTGCACGGCGGTCGTCGCGACATTGCCGATCAAGGAGAGCTGGGCCGCGAGCAGCTCATCGCGCGCATAGAGCTCCTGGGCGTGGGCCGAGTTATAGACGAGCCGGTTGGCCCCGAAGACATCCGGGTAATAACTCACCGACAACCCGCCGGTATAAAGCGAATAGAGGCCCGGAAGGTGGCCACCGGATGAAGAGCCGCCCGGCGACTTCTCGCGCAACGCGCCGAGATTGCCATTGACCTGCGGATAGAAGATGCCGGCGTCCGCGGCCACCACCGCGCGGGCCTGCAGGAGACGCGCGCGATCGGCGGCGAGCGTGTGGTTGTTCTTCAGCGCCGCGGCGATGAGGACATCGAGCGGTCGCGAGCGGAACGCCCGCCACCAGCGCACGCGCGGCGATACCCCGTAATGGAAGCGCTGCGATGCGCCCGCCGGGCCATGGGTCCCCGCCACGGTGGTAGGCGCCGGCCTATGCGTGTAGCGGCCCACCGGGGGCGCACCCGGGGCCTTGTAGCGCGGCCCTATGGCGCATCCGCCCAAGGCCGCGAGCAAGGCGATAACGACGGGTCCGGCCAGGGCCCGACGGCAACACCGCCGATCAGATATCATAATGAACCATCAGTCCTTCAAGAGCCGCGTGTTCCAAAGCACCCCGTGTGGGCAAGCGCCGACGTCGCCATAGCTAACGGGCTTATTATTAGCAAGCTAAATAGCTTACCCGGCACTCTCGGATGAACGCAAGCCCCACAGGCCCACCCTACCGCAAAATATCGGCAACGGGCAGATCGCATTCACGTTCTTTCACAAAACCTCACGCCGCCGGCCTGTTTCCCTACTTTAGAGCCCGTCCCGGTATGGCAATCACGCACCGACACCTGGACAATGGCGGCTCACCATGGACTGGAGGATATCCGGAATGAAGCTCTATTTTGCCCCAGGCGCCTGCTCTCTCGCGGCGCATATCGTGACCGAAGAGGCTGGCCTGCCACACACCCTCGAGCGCGTCGACTTGGCCACCCACAAGACCGAGCACGGCGAGGATTACACCAAGATCAACCCGAAAGGCTACGTCCCCGCGGTCGCGCTCGACGATGGCACGCTGCTCACCGAAGTCGCGGTGGTTCTGCAGTACCTGAGCGATCAGCGCAAGGATCGGCGCCTGATGGCCGAAGCCGGCAGCATCGAACGCTACCGGCAGATGGAGTGGCTGTCTTTCATTTCCACCGAGCTGCACAAGCAATTCTCGCCGTTTTTCCGGCCGGAGACGCCGGAGGCCGTAAAGCTGCAGCAACTGAAGCTGCTCGGCCGCCGGTTTGACTATATCTCCGAGGCCCTCGGGCGGCACCCCTACCTCGCGGGCACGGAGTTCACGGCCCCCGATGCCTATCTCTTCACGGTGCTGGGCTGGACGGACTACCTCAAGATCGACATGAGTCCCTGGCCGCGCTTGGGCGAATACCGCGCCCGCATCGCGGCGCGTCCGGCGGTGCAAAAGACCCTGAAGAGCGAAGGCCTCCTGAAGTAATCCCCGGCCGCGCCCGGTCCCTTTCCCAAAAAGACGCGCGGGCCTATGATCAGCGGGAATCCAAGGGAGGACGGGTTATGGCGGGACCGGTCTTGAAGAAAACGCTCGTCCGCGACGAGAGTTTCGCGGGCGTCACTTACCATGTCGAAGGCGACATCGTCCCGGTGCTGCAGGTGGTCCTCGAGGCGACCCCGGTCTTTTTCGAACACCACATCCTCCTCTGGAAGAGCCCAACGACGCGCATCGGGGTCAAGGCCGTCAAGGGGCTGTTGCGCCGCGCCATCAGCGGCATGCCCATCCTGCTCGCCTCGGCGACCGGTCCCGGCACCATCGCCTTCAGTCGCGACGGCGCGGGCCAGATCGTGCCCATCCATCTGGCGCCGGGCCAGGCCATCGATGTGCGCGAGCA
>DAHWGZ010000194.1 GCA_027335965.1 Acidiferrobacter sp. | reverse complement strand
GGAGCCGCGCCGGGGAAGAGGCGGTTCGTGACCTGAAGAAGGGCGATGAACTCGAGGCCGTGGTCTTGGCGGTCGATCCTGAGCGCGAGCGGATCTCGCTTGGTGTGAAGCAGATGGAAGGCGACCCGTTCAATAACTACTGCGCGGAGCACGGCAAGGGCGCGGTGGTGAGCGGGGTGGTGACGGCGGTGGATGCCAAGGGTGCGACGGTACGGCTCGCCGATGACGTCGAGGGCTATCTGCGCGCGGCGGAGGCGGCGCGGGATCGCATCGAGGACGCCCGCGTGGTGTTGAAGGAAGGGGATACGGTCGAGGCCAAGGTCATGACCATAGACCGCAAGAACCGCAAGATCACGCTCTCGGTACGCGCCAAGGACATGGAGCGCGAGAACGAGGCCGTGCAGGAGTATACGCGCAGGGCGCCGCTTGCGACCTCGTCTTTGGGCGACAAGCTGAAAGAGAAGCTCGGACAGAAGGAGTGACGGGGCTTTAGGGCGATGACGAAGTCGGAACTCATTCAGAGCCTCGTCGCGAGCCAGCCGCAATTGGATCAGCGGGATGTGGAGCTCGCGGTCAAGGGCCTGCTGGAGCGCATGTCGAGCGCCCTGCAGGCGGGTGATCGCATCGAGGTGCGGGGCTTCGGCAGTTTCTGTCTGCATCATCGCCCGGCGCGGCTCGGCCGCAACCCCAAGACGGGGGTGAGCGTGCAGGTGCCGGACCGGCGAGTCCCGCATTTCAAGCCCGGGAAGGAGTTGCGGGAGCGCGTCGACCAGTAAGGCCGGTCGCCCGGACGGAATGGGAAAAGAGCGGCATGGGTTGAAGCCCGTGCCGTTTTTTTTGAGGAGGGGTAGCGGCTTCTATGAAACGAATCCTCTACGGATCGATCGCGGTGCTCGTCGTCTTCATAGGCCTCGGATTCGCCTATAAGAATGCGACGGACGTGACCGTGCGCTACTACGGGGGGCTCGCCTGGCAGGCGCCGCTTGCGCTCGTCATGGTCGCAGTGCTCGTGATGGGGATCGTCCTCGGTTTTCTGGCCGGCGTGAATCGGTTGGTGCGCGTGCGGCGCCAGCTCGCGGTGGCGCGCAAACAGGTGCGTCAGATGGAGCAGGAGGTCGCGAACCTGCGGGCCTTGCCCATAAAAGATGTTCTTTGAACATGCCTCGCTGCTCATCTGGCTGCTGCTGCCACTCGCGGCCGGATCCGGGTGGGCGGCGGCCCGCTATGACCAGAAGCGTCATCGCGCGCGCAAGGATCTGCCCACGGCCTATTTCAAGGGCCTGAACTTCCTCCTGAACGAGCAGGCCGACAAGGCCATCGAGATCTTCATCAAGGTCTTGGAAGTCAACACCGAGACCGTCGAGACCCATCTTGCCCTGGGGAGCCTTTTCAGGCGGCGGGGAGAGGTCGAGCGCGCCATCCGCGTTCATCAAAACATCATTGCCCGCCCGGCCCTGGATCGTCATCAGCGGGCGCGCGCGCTCCTCGAGCTGGGGCAGGATTACCTGAAGGCGGGGCTCCTCGACCGCGCCGAGAACCTGTTCCTGGAACTCGCCGAGATCCGCCTCCACAACGAAGAAGCCCTGCGGTTTTTGATGCATATCTATCAGCAGGAACGGGACTGGGAAAAGGCGATCAGCGTATGTCGGCGGCTTGGGCGTTCCGGCGGGCCCGGCCTGCACGATGTCATCGCCCAGTACTACTGCGAATTGGCCGAGGAGGCCTATAAGCGCAACGAGCACGAGGGGGCGCGCGAACTGGCCAGACGGGCGCTCCAGAACGACAGGGCGTGTGTGCGGGCGAGCATGGTTCTTGGTACTATCGAGGCCGACCTCGGCCGTCACAAAGAGGCCATAAAGGCGTGGCGCCGGGTCGAGATCCAAAACCCGCTGTATCTCGGCGAGGTGGCGCAGGCGCTCGCCAAGAGCTATCAGGCGGTGGGCGACGAGGATGGGCTGTACCGGTTTTTTCAGGAGGCGCTCGCGCGGCATCACGACATCGCGCTCATGCTGGCATTGGCCGATGTCATCGAGCGCCGCGAGGGGCAGCCGGCCGCGGAGGTGTTCATCGTGTCGTGGCTGCGCCGCCAACCTTCGGTGCGTGGTTTGAACCGCCTCATAGGGCTGCATTTGGCGCAGGCCTCGGGGGGGCCGCGCGAGGATCTGGCGATCCTGAAGGGGATCATCGAGAGGATCGTCGAGGGTCGCCGCCGCTATCTCTGCCATCAGTGCGGGTTTTCGGGGCAGTCCCTGCATTGGCAGTGCCCCGGCTGTCATCGTTGGAACACCGTCACGCCGTCAGGAGAGGATGATGTTGTTTGAGGATCCGACCATCATCGTGGCCCTGGATTTTCCGAAGGCCCCGGCTGCGCTCGATCTCGCGCGAAGGCTCGATCCCACGCGGTGTCGGGTCAAGGTCGGCCTCGAACTCTTTTGCGCCGAGGGCCCGGCTGTGGTCCGCGCCCTGCGCGGGCTGGGCTTCGAGGTGTTTCTGGACCTCAAATTTCACGACATACCGAACACGGTGGCGAGCGCCTGCGCGCGCGCCGCGGACCTCGGGGTGTGGATGGTCAATGTCCACGCCCTGGGGGGACCGCGCATGCTCGCCGCGGCGCGCTCGGCGATCCCCGAGGGCGGCCCGCGCCTCATCGGTGTCACGATCCTGACGAGCCACAGCGCGGAGGAGGTCGCGGCGCTCGGGCTTGGCGACAGCGGCGAGCGGGTGCTGAGCCTGGCGCGATCCTGTCGCGAGGCGGGCCTGGATGGCGTGGTATGCTCGCCGCGCGAGGCCCCCGGGCTTCAGGACCTGCGCGCCGGCGGCTTCGTGCTGGTCACGCCTGGCATCCGCTCCGAGGACGCGCCGCCCGACGATCAGCGGCGCACGCGGACGATCCGCGAGGCCCTGGCCGCGGGCGCGGACTACCTGGTCGTGGGCCGACCCGTGACGCGCGCGCCGGACCCGGCGGCGGCGCTTGCGGCGTGCCTCGCCGAGGCCCGTGGAGCGCCCCGGCCGGCCCCTTTCGACACATAGAGAGAGAAGCGGTGACAGATCAGCTTTCCAGGGTATTG
>DAHWGZ010000193.1 GCA_027335965.1 Acidiferrobacter sp. | reverse complement strand
CACCCTCGAACAGATCGCCGACAACCTCTTCAACAAAGATCCCTATTATCAGCAGGGCGGCGACATGGTGCGCGTGGGCGGCTTTACCTACACCATGGCCCCGATGCGCAACATCGGACACAGGATCTCCGATCTGCGGCTCCTGAATGGCAAGCCCATAGAGGCCAACAAACGCTACACGGTGTCGGGCTGGGCGGATGTCTATCGCCCCAAGCACCCGGGCAAAAAGATCTGGGATGTGGTCACCGAATATCTGCGCGATCAGAAGACCGTGCGCATCGATGTTCCCTACACGCCACGGCTCACGGGTGTCGCCAGCAACCCGGGCTACGCGCCTTGGCCCGCCCCCAAAAAAACCATGACGGGCACCTAGGTGCCCTGCCCCTTGCCAGGACCGCCTCGCGCGGTCCTTTTTTTTGGTCCCAAAGGCCTTCAGGAGACCTCCACGCGGCCGCCGCCCCGGGTCCCGGTAAAAGGGGCCAGGATCGCCTCCCGAAACGCCTGATGCGCCGCCTCGACGGCCCGCCGACCGCCATCGCCTGCGCGCGCGTCCCCATGGCCGCCGGGATCCTTCAAAGACCTCGAATAGCATGAAGAGTGCTCGGGGTGATCATCGACGGCGCCCATTCCCGCACCGAGGGACGCAGACCAGGTGATCACGGGAGGGGGTGGGATCACCATCGCCCCGGCGGAGGACGCGCCCTCATTCTTCTTGTCCGAGCCTTTCCCGCAAGACCCGGGCTTCTCCCGATGCGCGGCGTGCCCCCCGCTCAGGCGACAGGACGGGGCGCAGAACACGGATCGAGTGTGAGGATTTTCCGAGGACTGACAAGAAAGTGGCGCCGGCCAAGGGCATCGGAGCGATGAGCCGCGCGGCCAAGGGGCGTGGGCCGGCGGGCCCCTTTTAAGCGGAGCGGCTCGTGACCTGCAGGGAACTCGGCGGCATCGCCTCCTCGTCGGCGAGCGCCAGGGCCCCGCGGATCACGCGGTACACCCACCATATGCTCACGGCAATCAACACGACGTAGCCGAGCAGCGCAAAGAAAAGGAACAAGCCGGCGGCGGCCCACAGAAGCCCCCACCAGAAGGTCCGTATCATCCAGCGGTGATGGCTCCCATAACAGCTTCCGCTGCGATCACGCCGCCAGTAATTGAGGCCGAGCGCCAGGATGCTCGGCGCGAGCATCCCGAAAAACCCCACGACATACAGGGCATAGGCGACCACCACCAATTCGCGCTCGCGATTTCCATCGAATGGCCGGACGTCCACCAAGACCTCCTCTCAAGCGCGGTGCAGGAGCCCCACGCGGATACCGGTCAGGACATACTGAACCGCGAGCGCCGTCAACAACACGCCCAGCAAGCGGGTCACCACATTGGCCCCGGTCTCGCCCATCAGCGCCAATATGCGCTCGGAAGACAGGAGTACGGCAAGCGTGATGGCCAATACCAGGGCCAGTATACCAAGGAGCAGCCCGATCGCGACAAGACGGCCGTGGGCGGCTGAAAGCATGAGCAGAAGGCTCGTGAGGGCCCCAGGACCGGCGAGCAGCGGGATGGCGAGCGGAAATACCGAGATGTCGTTGCGCCCGCGCGCCTCTTCGGTCTCGCGCCGGGTCGTCGAACGCAATCCGGAATGACGGGCAAAGACCATGTCGATCGCAAGCAGAAACAACAGGATGCCGCCCGCGATCCGAAAGGCCGAAAGCCCTATCCCCAGGATTCGCAACACGGCAAAGCCGCTCACCGCGAAAAATAGCAGCACCAAGGCGGCGATGAGCACGCCCTTCACCGCCATCCGTTGGCGGTATTCGTGGCTCGCGCCGGCCGTCAATGCCCCAAAGAGCGGCACAAGGCCGATGGGGTCGACGACCACAAGGAACGTGAGAAAGATGTCATACGCCTTCATGACAGCGGCCATCGCGCCAGGACATCGTACGACCCGGGACGCTCGACCCGCGAGCGGCACAGGACATAGTCGGTGACCGCCCACTGCACGGGCTCGGGTGGCGGCGCGGACCATCGCGGCTCCCCCACCCCCAGGCGCGCGAGCGTCACGTGGGGCCGGTAGCGGTGCAATGCCGGCCGGCCGGTGGCACCGGTGACCAGTCGCCGCAGACGGGCCGCGAGCCCGAGCAGCGCCGGCGGCGGATATGAAGGGGCCAGCGCTGCGATATCGCCAACGCCGAGCCAGATGATCTCATCCAGAACGCACACGAACGCCTCCCCGGCCACGCTCGCCGCGCCCGCCTCCAGGGCGCGGCGCACATCGGCCTCGACCGCGCCCGCGAACGCGAGCGTCATGTGGTAGCCGTCAGCCGCCACCGGCCGGCCCGCCCAGCCATCGGCCCGCGCCGCGAGCCGCGCGCGAACGTCCTCGCCGGGCCACAGTGCGAAGAACAACCGCTCGCGCCTAGAAAAAGATCCGCAACCCGCCCTCATAGTCGGCTATCACTGTATCGCTCTGGGGCTCCATGATAACAAGATTGCCGGACTCCTGCGGCGCGCTCTGCCCATACGAGAACCGCGTATAGCGGACCGCGGCATACAGCCCCAGCCAGCGCGACAGCCGCAGGTCCAAAGAGGCCCCGGCCTTGACGAGCGGCGCCGTGCCGAGACCCTGCGAAAAGCCAAGCGCCGCGACCGCGATTGCGGGATTCAAGGTCTGGCCCGCGGCGGCGTAGAGGCTGCCCACCAAGCGCCGCGTCAACGCCACCTGGATGAGCGCGCCGAGCGCCGCGTATTCATGATGATAGTCTTCTTCATAGGCCTGCGCCGTCCCCACTCCGATCAGCCGCCGCCAAGCGTGGTGTCCATACTGAAGAAACGGCGCGACCATGACCGGTCCATCGTAAAACGCGGCACCCAGACGCAACCCGTAGCTTGAAATGATCGCGCCCGACATCCCGTTTGGGATCGGCGTCCCGTTCTGCGCATACCCTTGATAGCGCACATTTCCGCTCACCCTGTCATAGGTCAGCCGCGCGTACACCCGACCGCCGAGAAAGAGCTTGGACAGACTCGCGCGAAAGCCGTTTGCAAAACCGCTTTCGCGGTCAAAGTAGCTGGACTGCGGGGCATTGGTGCATACCGCAAGCGCGCAGGTATCGCTCGGTTCGACATAATGCAGGTCCGTGAG
>DAHWGZ010000192.1 GCA_027335965.1 Acidiferrobacter sp. | reverse complement strand
CATTGTAATCGTAATCAAGGTCAGGCAATACGTATTTTTCCAAGGTCTTTCTCCTGGTCGTCGACGGTAGACAATTGGCCGGATAGATGCGGGATGCGGGATGCGCGCCCGAGCCCTGGTAGGGCCGGTCCGGGGCAACGGCACCCGCACGGTCCGCAATCAGCAAAGGCCGCAATCGTGCAAGGCCAGTCAGCCGCCCCTTCCTGTCTGGACCGCCCTGACCTTTTGCACGCTCACACCGGTTCGTGGGGGCGCACGGCGGGACTTTCAAGAGACATCGAGGAGGCGGACGCGGTAATCGCTGTCGTCGGCCGCCCGCAGCAGGTCACCGGAACGAAACGGGTACTGACCGCTGCGGCTATCCCCGAAGTACAGCCGCAAGGTCTCCCGAACCACGGGAAACGCCAGCTCGTCCCACGGGATGTCGGCTTCATCGAAGAGCGCCACCTCGAGGCTCTCGGGGCCCGGACCGAAATCGGCGGCACGCAGACGCGCGCGGAACAACAGATAGACCTGACTGATCTGGGGGAGATTGAACAGGGTGTAGAGGCCGTCGATATCCACGCGCGCGCGGGCCTCTTCCCAGGTCTCGCGCTCCGCCGCCTCGCGGGTCGTCTCCTCGTTCTCCATAAAGCCCGCAGGCAAGGTCCAAAGCCCGCGGCGGGGCTCGATGGCGCGCCGGCAGAGCAGCACGCGCCCCTCCCACGACACCAGGCAGCCGGCCACGATCTTCGGGTTTTCGTAATGGATGGCCGAACAGTGATCGCAGACATCTCGCGGGCGCGTATCCCCCTCCGGGACGCGCCGGGTCAAGCTGCTGCCACAGTGACTACAGAAGTGCATGGTGTGATTGTAACGCCGCACGGGCCCTGGCGTGTAGCGCGCGGGCGCGACGCGTGCTCGCGGCTTGAGCGGCCCTTGACGGGAGCGAGCCGGGGGGCGTAGCGTTGGTGTATGAATGACACCAACGCGATGCCGGCAATTCACACTGTCGTGGCGCTCTTTACTATTCGCGAACGCCTGGAGTTTTTGCGCCTGGACGCGGAACGGGGGCGGCTCCCCGTGGGCGCGTTGTTGCCAGGAGAAGGATTGGAGGCCTGTGCGCGTCGCGCGCTGTGGGCGGCAACGGGGATCGAGGATGTGTTTCTCGAGCAACTCTACACCTTCGACGGGGGACAGGCGGGGGCGCAGGCGGTCGTCGCTTACTATGCGCTGGCGCCCTGCGAACGGCTGCCGATCCGCCGTCCCGGTGTCGGCTGGGCGGACCCCGCCGAAGTGACGACGCTGTTGGCCGAGGAACACCAGATCATCGTGCAGCGGGCATGCGAGCGCCTCGCGGGCAAGCTCGAGTACGCCCCGATCGCCTATCAATTCCTGGCGGAGAGATTCACGCTTGGCGAGCTGCAGGCGGTTTATGAGATCATCGGACGCCAGGCCCTGGACAAACGCAACTTCCGCCGGCGCATGCACGCCTCGGCGCACCTCGTCGAGACCCGCGACGTGCGTCGCAATGGACCTCATCGCCCGGCCCGACTCTACCGCCTGCGCGATACTCAGCCCGCGGTTGCGGGATAACCTGCGAGGAATTTTCGATGAATACCACTCCATCCATGCAGGGCTTGGCGCACAAGCGATCAGTAGCCACACTCGACCGGGCCCGCCGTATTCAGCGCATCAAGAAGCTCCTGGTTGAACGGGACGCCGTGCTCGTCGCGCATTACTACACCGACGCCGATCTGCAGGCCCTGGCCGAGGAGACCGGCGGCTACGTCTCTGACTCACTTGACATGGCGCGCTTCGGCCACGAGCACAAGGCCAAGACCCTGGTGGTTGCCGGCGTACGGTTCATGGGCGAGACAGCCAAGATCCTGAACCCGGAAAAACGCGTGCTCATGCCGACGCTCGAGGCCACCTGCTCGCTCGACGAGAGTTGTCCGGCAGACGACTTTCGCGCGTTCTGCGATGCCCACCCCGACCGCACCGTGGTCGTCTATGCCAACACCAGCGCGGCGGTCAAGGCGCGCGCCGACTGGGTGGTGACATCGAGCATCGCCTTGCGGCTCGCGCGCCATCTGGCGGCACGGGGCGAGAAAATCCTATGGGCGCCCGACCGCCACCTGGGCGACTATGTGAGACGCGAAAGCGGCGCGGACATGCTGCTCTGGCAAGGATCGTGCGTGGTGCACGAGGAGTTCCGCGCCCAGGCCCTGCTCGACCTGAAGAAGCGCCATCCGGATGCCTGCGTGCTTGCGCATCCCGAATCGCCGGCCGCGGTCCTCGCCCTGGCTGACATGATCGGCTCCACGAGCGCTATGATAGAGGCCGCGCGCACCCGGCCCGCGCGTCGCTTCATCGTCGCCACCGACAACGGCATTCTTTACAAAATGCGTCAGGCCGCGCCCGGCAAGGAGTTCCTGGAGGCGCCCACCGGCGGACGCGGCGCGACCTGTAAGTCATGCGCCCACTGCCCGTGGATGGCCATGAATACATTGGCAAGCCTCGAGGCGGTCCTTACCACGGGCGGGCCCGAGATTCATATCGAGGAATCGATCCGGCAACGGGCCCTGGAGCCGGTTTTGCGCATGCTTAAGTTCGCCGCCGCCGAGAAAACCGAGGTACTTGGACTCGGGAACGCCTAGACGGACAGACCGTTGGGCCCTGGCAAGACAAGGATGGCCTTCATATCCTGCGGGCATGACGTTGAAGGCCGATCGCAGGTCTCCGACCTGGACCCTGACCCACATCGGCGCCAGCAGGCTCGCGCGGCGCGTGGCCGCCGGCGTGAGCGGAAACAATCTCACCGGGTATAGCGCGCAGCTCGCTTATTACTTCTTCCTGTCGCTGTTCCCGCTACTCATGTTTCTTGCGACCCTGCTCGCCTATCTGCCCGTGCGCCACCGTGCGCGGACGGTGCTTGGGGTACTGGGCAAGGTCCTGCCGACCCAGGCGCTGACGCTCGTCAAGGGGGACTTCGAAGGGCTCATGCATCAACACCACAATGGGCTCTTGTCGCTTAGCGTGGCGTTTGCATTGTACTCGGCAAGCAACGCCATCACCGCGATCAGCGCCGGCCTCAATCAGGCCTATGGCGTGCGCGAGGAACGACCGTACTGGCGTGTACTCTTGATGGCGCTGCTGCTCGTGCCGGC
>DAHWGZ010000191.1 GCA_027335965.1 Acidiferrobacter sp. | reverse complement strand
CGAAGATGACCTCATGCGCCACGGCTAGCCTTCAGGCGCTCGGCGTGGCGGGCGCGCATCGCCGAAGCTACCTGGTCGGGCGTTAGGCCCCGCGAGGGGTCGGCCTGCATGGCGTCAGGCCGCCGCTCCGTGGCCTACTTTTCCACCGCCGCGTACATCGCGGCCCAAAGACTTTCGCACCTGGGCGCTACCATTGTCCTGGCCGCGCCTCGGCACCATGATAGAACCCGACGCCCTGGAAACCTCTCTACCTCGCCGGCCGGTGGCACGTTCGCGAAGTAGCTGTTGTCCGTCGTACAGGGCGCAGCCTGGGGTGAGGCCCTAGGCTGGGGTTTTCGTGGAAGGACGCCGCCCGGCCGGTGTGCTCACCAGCTCGCGGCGCGCCTTCGCATCCTCCTTGGCTTTCTCGAACTCCGGCGCCAACGCCTTCAGCTTCGCGACTAGGCCGGAAAGATCATATTCATTGGTGTGCTTGCGGCCCCGGATGAAACGCTGCCTGCGCGTAATCAGGCCGGCCTTCTCCAACTCGGCGATGTGCCGCTGCAACTGCCGCTCCTTCAATCCCAGCCGGTTGCTGAGCTCGGCCTTGCTCGGCCACGGGTTCTTTGCGGGATCCCACCAGAATTCGGCCATGACCAGCACGATCGCGAGCTGGGTGGGCGAGAGACCCAGCCGTCGGGGGGCACGCAGCAGGATGGAGGGGATGATGGCGTAACCCACATCCATCACGGCCTTGCCCCATTTCCGCTCCGAACGACGGTCCTGGGCCGGTGTCGCTGCCGCCGCGCCCACGTCCGGCTTGGCCGGATGCGGGGGGATGACAGCCGCGCTGGAAAGTGCTGAAGTCGTCATGATGCCGCCTCGCTTTCGTTCCCCTGAGTAGGCAGCGCGGCGGGTCGATTACAACGCTTCCAGCCCGAATTCAGGCGGCCGCGCAAGTCACCTTGACCGGTCAGATTCCGCCGGCAGTGTGGGCCTCCTGAAGAAGGATGACAGCCATCCAGTATGACGGGGAATCAGACATGCAGCATTACGGGTGCCCCGACTAGGCATTTCTGACCGGTCACCCTGGGTGGCTCTGTCAGCCGTTAGCGCCTTCCATACCCGCCAGCCGGCGTTCATCGGCAGGCTGCGCAGCCACTTCGAACCGGCCTCTCCTCAAAAAACGCGCGCGTGGCAGCAAGGCCAAAATCAGGTAAACTCCCGATTCGCGACGGATTCGGATGGAGTCGCCCCTTTCAGGATGAAGCGCCGGCTTGCCGGTACGCCTTGGCCCCCTGACCGGCGCTGCGATCAGAAGGGCCGGGTACAGGCCGTGCCACGCGGGAAGGGGTTTGAATGTCCGCTACGAATTCGACTGTCGCTGCTTTTTTTCGCCGCATCATCGCGGCGCGCGATGCGCATGTGTTCATCCGCCGCGAGTCGCGGCAGGACAAGGAGTTTCATTTCCAGAACTGGGTGCAGCAGCGGCTTGTCGAGCTCAACATTCCATTCGACCAGGGTGGGCGCAACACCTATCCGGATTTCTCGATCGTCCCCGTGACCGAGGGATACGAGGTCAAGGGCCTGGCTTATCCGGGCCGAGATATGAGCTTCGATAGCAACAGCCAGGTCCCGACTGGATTTCATAACGGGCGATCGATCTATTACGTCTTTGGCCGATATCCGAAGGAGCCGGATGGCAACGAATATCCGGTGACCGATCTGGTGCTGGTTCACGGCGATTTTCTGAACGCGGACCATGAGTATGTACACAAGAACAAAGCGGTGCGCGGCTTTGGCAGCTACGGCGACATCCTGATCCGCGACAGGAAAATGTACGTCGTGCCGACGCCTTTTGCGCTCGCCGGCAATCTCGCCCATTTCTTCACGCTGATCATGCCCGCCGACCAGACCCCCGGCGAGGATTTCGAGATGATCGGCGATCTGGTGCGGGTCGAAGCGGCCAATCTGGTGGTTGCCTACCGCTTCGATCTCCGGACGAACGATCTCACGCCGGACACCATCCCCAATCCGCACGCCGGCCGCGCGCACCATTTCCGGGCGTGGCGTCTGCAAGGGGAGGGCGGAGATCGCCGCGTGGCGATAACCCCGACGAGCGCGCGACCGGTGCCCGCCCCCGAAGCGGAGGTCGAGGATGAGTGAAGCGGTCCGCATCCGCGCGCGGAAACCGCGCCCGACAGATCAAGGGGCACTGCATCTTGCGCCGACGCCGGCGACGGTTGAACTGCTCGGGGCGCGTTCCGGCGGCAAGCGCGCGATCGAGGATGAGGATTTCCCGTTCGAAGCGCTGAGCCACGTCGCCGAGCTGGAAAGCTGGCGCAAGGAGATCAACCGGCCTCTGTCGCATCTTCACAAATGGTGGGCGCAGCGTCTCGGCACTGTATTCCGCGCCATTGTCCTCGGCACATTTGCGCCGTCCGGAAGCAATGTCCTGGACCTATTTTACGCCCGTGCGCGCGTCCCGGACGCCACTGTGTTCGACCCGTTTATGGGCAGCGGCACGACCGTCATCGAAACACTTAAGCTGGGCGCGCGGGCAGTCGGCCGCGATATCAATCCGGTCGCCTACTTCCAAGTGCGTAACGCTCTTGCCAAGCATGACCGCGCGACCGTCCTCGCCACCTTTGACGCTATCGCGCGGGATGTGGCGCCACGGCTTCGCCGTTTCTATCAAACGGATGTCGGCGGTAATCAATTAGCGGACGTGCTCTATTTTTTCTGGGTGAAAATCTTGCCGTGCCCGTCCTGCGCGGCTCCGGTCGATCTCTTTGGCTCCTACATCTTCGCCAAGAACGCTTATCCCGAGCGCGTTCCCCAGGCGCAGGCGCTATGCCCGTTCTGCGGCGACATCAACGAAACACGTTATGACGCCAATCATGTGACATGCCGCGAATGCCACAAGGCGTTCGATCCGCAACACGGGCCTGCCCGCGGGCAGAAAGCGCGCTGCACCTGCTGCGATCATGAATTCAGCATAGCGAAAACCGTGCGTGCCTCTGGCCGTCTGCCGGGTCATCGTCTTTACGCGAAGCTTGTGCTGCTGCCGGATGGCAACAAAACCTATCTCCGTGCGACGCCTGCCGATGAAGCGATATTCGCCGAAGCAGAAACGGAATTGGCGTCGCGCCCAAACGCCTATCCGATTGTGCCGATCTGCCCCGGTGAGAA
>DAHWGZ010000190.1 GCA_027335965.1 Acidiferrobacter sp. | reverse complement strand
TGACTCTCGGTTCGCGAGGATGCTGGACAAGGCCGGGGCGGTGTTCTGGGATCGCGCGAGGCCTTGTGACACTTACTGTCGCAGAATAGCGACCTGGGTGCAAGATACTGGGGCGGGTCGGGGCCCGAAGAACGAAGCCCCCGCGGAGCGGGGGCTTCGTGTGCCGAGCATCGAGCTGCGGTCAGTCGCAGATGGAGGGCAGATACGAGCCCAGGGGGACGGTTCCGGAGGCCGCGGCAGTGCCGCCGGTTACAAACGTCATGGTGGGCGTCGCCTTTAATGTACTCGCGGTCGCCGCGCCATTGTTGCACAGCCAGGTGATATTGCCGTCCGTCGACCTGTAGGCCGACCACACGACCGTCTTGCCTGCGATATTCGCGTTGGCATTGGTGTTGTACGTCACTTGGATCTGCCCAGGTCCAGGGGTTCCGAGTACGGCCGACGCGACGTAGGTTCCCGAGATCTTCTTTGAGCCTGGGATCCCGACGGCTGTGTTGTTATTGCAGCTCGCCGCCGTTCCCGTGTTCGCGTAGCACTCCTCGAAGGCGGTCTCGAGGCTGCCGATGATCGACGAGCCTTCCGTCGCCTGAGCGCGGATGACGTAGTTCTGATACGCCGGAATGGCGATGGCCGCCAGGATGCCGATGATCGCGATGACGATCATCAACTCAATCAGGGTGAAACCCTTTTGCACCGATTTCATCTGGTCACTCCTCAAGGTATCTATGGCTTTCGCCGAGAGGCGCATGAGGCGCCTGCTGGCTCTCCTGGAGCAAGAGCCGTGCCAAACCGCAAATCGCCCCTAACCCATTGATTCGAAAACGGGTAGCGTCATCGCGAGCGGCGCCGATTTGACTAAAGACGAAGCCGACTGACGGGGCGGGATCTCGGGCACGTCCCAAATTGACAAAAATTGTCAGTGCCCGTGTCAGGCCTGCGGCTTGTCGCGCTCCGGGGCCACGACCTGACCCGCGGCCCAGGGTCGAGGCCGCTGCCGCGGGCGGGGTGTGAGCGTTCGGTATCGCCCGGCCGAGCGGGACGCCGTTCTCAAGTTCTCCAGCCCGTGACTGACGGGGACGGGATTATGGGTTATGTTGAGCTGACTTAATCCACCGTACCCTGACCATGCTCCTGGATTGGTTCAATGCTCGCGAGGCGGTCGATGTCGGCGCCGCCCTGGCCGATGCGTTCCCGCCGCCCGGTCCGGGCCACCGTCCGCGCGCCGGAGGCGGCCGGCCGGAGCTGCAGACGTTTCTGCAGCGGGCGGTCCGCGACGCCCGTCCGCTGAAGCTGAATCTGTTCCGGCGGGCCAAATTGCTGGAGACCTTCAAGTCGCGCTTGCTCGAGCGCGGCCTGGATCGCGGGATGGCGGACGAGGCGACGCACCTGCTGTTGATGCAGCTCACGGGCGGGAGCGCCGCCGCTCCGACCGCCGGCGCGGGAGTGCCGGCGCCCGCGGGCGGCAGTGCGCGCAAGCGCATCCCCGCGCTGCTCGGCGAGGTCGAGGCGCTGATGGGACGGCGCGACTACGCCGGGGCCGTCGCGCGCCTCGAGGATATTCTGCGGATCGAGCCCAAACACGCCGGCGCGCACAACATTCTGGGCGACGCGCTGTGCCGGATGGGCCGGTTCCATGCCGCCGAGATGGCCTTCCGGCGCGCGATCGAATTGCAGCCCGCGATGGGCGAAGCCCTCCTCAATCTGGGTACCGTGTTGCGCTGGCGCGGGGAATTCGCGGCGTCCGAGACCGCTCTGCGCCGGGCGATCAAACGCGACCGGCGCAACATCGAGGCGCTGGTCGGGCTCGGGCATACGCTGAGCGCCCTCGACCGCGTGACGGAGGCGCAGGAGTGCTTCGAGAAGGCGCTGCGCCTGCAACCGCGTCACGCCGGGGCGCTCTGCGGCCTGGGCTGGCTCGCGAGCATGGACGGGCGATTCGAGGAATCGGAGCGATTGGTGCGCGCCGCGTTGGACGCGGACCCCAACTGCTCGGAGGCGTGGGCGTGGCGGGTGGAGCTGCGGCGGATGACGAGCGCGGATCGCGACTGGCTCGAGGGCGCGGAACGGATGCTCGAGGCGGGCGTGCCGGCGGTTGAGGAGGAGAGGCTGCGCTTCGCGATGGGCAAGTACTTCAATGACATCGGGAACTACCCCAGCGCCTTCGCCGCGTACCAGAGGGCCAACGAGTTGCAGAAGCGGCACGCGACGCCCTACGACCGTGCGGCGCGCACGGAGTTTGTCGATGAAATGATTCGCGTCTATCCGCGCGAGCGCTTCGCGCAGCCGCCCGAGGGCGCGAGCGACTCGCGGCGGCCGGTGTTCGTGGTCGGCATGATGCGCTCGGGAACGTCGCTGGTGGAGCAGATCATCGCCTCGCATCCGCGCGCCGCGGGCGCGGGGGAATTGGAGTATTGGAATGCCGCGGCGGCGAAATACCGGGACGTCTTGCGGCGCGGGACGCCGGATCCGGCGCTGCTCGGCCGGTTGACCGCCGGGTATCTGAAAATCCTCGACCGGCAACCGGCCGCGGCCGAGCGGGTGGTCGACAAATCCACGTTCAACTCCGATCATCTGGGGATCATTCACCTGGCCTTCCCCAACGCGCGCATCCTCTATCTGCGGCGCGACCCGATCGATGTCTGCCTGTCGTGCTTCTTTCAGCAGTTCGCGACGGCGGCGAATTTCACCCTGGATCTGGCGGATCTCGCCCATTTCTACCGCGAGCACCATCGCGTGGTCGAGCACTGGCGCTCGGTGTTGCCGCGGGACGCTTTCATGGTCGTGCCCTACGCCGAGCTGGTGGCCGATCAGGAGGGCTGGAGCCGCAGAATCATCGCGTTTCTCGGCCTCGAATGGGATCCGCAGGTCCTCGAGTTCCACAAGACCGAGCGCTCGGTGCTGACCGCGAGCCACTGGCAGGTGCGCCAGAAGATCTACACGAGCTCGGTGGGGCGGTGGAAGAACTACGAGAAGTTCATCGGTCCGCTGCTGAAGCTGCGCGACCTGTCGCCCTGAACAGGTCAGGACGACAGTCGGCAGCGGCGGTGGGCTATCGGCAGACAGGCGCGTGGCGCCGGGCACTGCCGAGGTCTACGGCGGCGTGGCTTCCGTGGTTCAACGCTCCATGTCTTCAGAAACGCGCATTTGACACGTGCCGGCACTCGACGGGTACTCGGTGAGCCCCAC